>CAVJCN010000190.1:0-4435 GCA_963647945.1 Absicoccus sp.
CCATCGCTGCTCGGCTATAGCAAGCTGCTTTTCTATATACGGGAAGAGATGAAAGGAAACGGCGGCGATTTGCAAGGTGCAATTGACCTTGCGGTGAAGCGCTGCATGGACGAGGGGCTGATTGCGGATTTCCTTAAGAAGCATAGCAGGGAGGTAACCGGTATGTTATTCAAGGAAATTACGGTGGAGGAGTTTGCGGAGATCAGGGCGCGGGAAGCAGCAAAGGATGCCTACGATGCAGGGGAGCAGTCCGGCTTCTCAAAAGGGCAAAAATCCGGCTTCTCAAAAGGAGAGCAGTTCGGCTTTTCAAAGGGCGAGCAGTCCGGCGCGGCGCAGAAAGAACGCGAAATTGCGAAGAATCTCAAATCCTTGAAGCTGCCAACGGAACAGATAAAGGCAGCCACCGGGCTTTCGGCCGCAGAAATTGAGGCCTTGTAAAAAACGAAAAAATGTTAAATAAATCTGAAAAATTCTGTGAAACATCTTGAAATCATCTGCCAAAAGTGTTATTATAAATGATGTCGCGAGTCAGCGACTCATATTTTCGGGATGTGGCTCAGTTTGGTAGAGCGTTGCGTTCGGGACGCAAAGGCCGCTGGTTCGAATCCAGTCATCCCGACCAAATCAAAACCCCTCGGATACTGTCATTCCCGAGGGGATTTTTTGTTGATGGAGAGCCCAAAACACTTTTTAAAGGTTAAAGGGGCTTTTTTCGTGATGGGAAGACCGTGCCGCCGCACACAGTCAGAATGTGCTGCTTTGAATTTCCCGTTATCCGGTGAGTTACCCAAAGTAGGGCATAACCATCCGGATGAAGCTCCACAGGAGCTTAAGACCATAGAAAATTATGACAGCGCCACAGACAATATTGATTATGCGCAGGGTCTTGTCGTTGAATTTTGCACTGAAAAGGGAGATGACCGTGGAAATCGTAAGAAACCACAGAACCGATGCGCTGGCAAAACCTCCCACAAAGAAAAAGTCGGTTCCGGCGGGGAGGGTAGCCTTAAATGCACCCAGCATCATGGAGCCGTCTATAAGCGCCTGGGGATTGAACCAGGTAACTACGCAGGCAGTGGTAATGACCTTTAAAATGGGAATATCCACCTTAGTGCCGGTGTCCATGGTGTCGTGGGCCCGCAAAAGTCCGATACCTATCCAGATTACAATCAGGCTGCCAATCCCGAGGACGGCCATTTCAAGAACCGGTGATGCGCTCATAATCGCGCCGACTCCGAAGAAACATGCCATGCCCAGGGTCACATCAAAGAATATGACGATCAGAGCCGTTGCGTACACACGGCTTTTTCGCTGGGTCAGGGCTGTATTGATCACAAAAAGGTTCTGAAGACCGATGGGAGCCACATATGCAAGCCCCATAGTCAATCCCTGTAAGTAAATATCCATAAATCCTCCTTGCAATTTCATAAAATGAACTTGCTCTTTTTTTCTTACCTGATATAATTATAGTATCAATAGCCGGGAGATGCAATAACGCAAAAAATAATGAGCAAGTAAGAAAAAACTTACTGCGGGAGGAACCATGATAGAAACTCATTACGACTGCCCTTGCCTTGAAAAATGTCCGCTGAACTATGCAATGTCAATTATAGGCGGCAAGTGGAAGATGCAGATCATATGCGCCCTGAACAACAAGGGCACCCTTAGATATAACCAGCTGCGGCGAAAAATGGACAAAATATCAAATACGGTGCTTGCGGCATCCCTCAAAGAGCTTGAAACGGAGGGGCTTATTACCAGAAAGGTATATATGGAAGTTCCCATTAAAGTTGAGTACGCCACCACGGAACTTTGCGACAGGCTTATGCCTATCCTGGAGAAACTCAGCGATTGGGGCGAAGAACTGATGGCAGCAAAGGGACTGGAAACCCCATCGGGAGAAAAGGAGATAAAATGAAACTGATATCTTGGAATGTTAACGGACTCAGGGCGATAATGGGAAAGAATTTCATGGAATTTTTTACCATAGCAGACGCGGATATTTTTTGCCTGCAAGAAACCAAATTACAGAAAGGGCAGATTGAAATGGATTTGCCGGGATATTTCCAATATTGGAATTATGCGGAGAAAAAGGGATATTCCGGAACTGCGATTTTTACTAAAAGAGAACCGATTTCCGCTACATACGGAATCGGCATAGAGGAGCACGACAAAGAGGGTCGGGTGATCACGCTGGAATTTGAAGATTTTTTCATGGTGGATGTATATACGCCGAACTCCCAGAATGAACTGGCAAGACTGGATTACAGGATGACATGGGAAGACGCTTTCAGGGAATATCTGCTTAAACTGGAAAAGAAAAAACCTGTAATTGTTACCGGGGACATGAATGTAGCCCACAAAGAAATTGACCTGAAAAATCCAAAGACCAACAGGCATAATGCCGGATTTACCGATGAAGAACGGGGTAAAATGACGGAACTTCTGGGTAGTGGATTTATAGACACATTCAGATATTTTTATCCTGATGTTACGGACATCTATTCTTGGTGGTCGTATAGATTCAAGGCCCGGGAGCGTAATTCGGGCTGGAGAATCGACTATTTTTTGGTGTCAAAGGGGCTGGAAGACAGGCTGGAAGATGCCAAGATCCATACTGATATAATAGGTTCCGACCATTGTCCAGTGGAACTTGATCTTAAATAGCGGCGTAGGGCAGCGAATCGCGGCGAAAATCGAAGAACGGAGGGATTTCTGTGACGAAGGATGTGACGGAAGAAACTATGACAAATAAAAAACAATACACGGAAAGGGTGCGGCTTGACACCTACCGGGTGGACAAGAATAAAATCGGCAAAGCCTCGGGAATCTGGCAGCTCATGCAGGAGGCGGCGTGCCACCAGATGGAGGCACAAAAGCCCTCCTATTCGGATTTACTTGCGGAGGGCAAAGCCCTTATGCTGGCGCGGGTTGACCTTGCCATACCGGAGGAAATTTTTCTCGACGAGGATTTGCTTGCAAGCTCATGGCCCTGCGAAAGCAGCCGGGCGACATTTCTGAGAAATTACACCTTGCAAAGATGCGGCGAAAAACCGAAAGGCGAAGAGGCTGCGACAAGCGAAGCTAATGCACCAAGCGGAGAGCCTTTGGCAGGCGAAAGACAGTCGAAAGGCGAAGAGCCTTTAACAGGCGAAGAAAAGGCAGCAAGAGGAGAGCCTGCACCAAGGGGCGGCTCTGCGGCAATCGGCCGGCCGGTGGCAATTGCCGACACCCGGTGGAGCCTTGTGGATGTGGAAAGCCGCAAAATCCTGAAGGTCAGCAACGCGGATTTTTCAAACTACTGGATAGGCGAGCACAAGCTGCTTGTGGGCGAAAAATTTAAAATCCCGAAAGAAACTGCGGACAGTATGCGGGAAGTTGGCATCAAGACGGTTTCCTACAGCGACCTTGATTACAACGGGCATATGAATAACACCTATTATCTCGATGTGCTCTGCGACTTTATCCCCGAACTTGCGGCGGGAACCCACAGGGTCAGCTTTGTCAGAATCCATTACAGCAAAGAAGCCCCTCTCGGCGACAGGCTCAGAGTGATGTCAACAGAGGGAGTTGCCCTTTCGGATGAAGAAAGAAAAGAATATCCCGTTCCCGCAGAAAAAAAATATATTTTCAGAACCGAAAAGTCAAACGGAGAGCTGAATATTGAGGCTGAAATTACCGTTACGCCCATTGCGGCTTTTGCAGGCAAAGGCATATAGCAGGATTTTGGTTTGGTCTGGTCTGCGATTTGATATGTATCCCTTTCACACAGGAAAGGGAATAATCTATGAGTAAAATCCGCCGATGCGGATCTTGCAAACACCGCGCCATCACCCGGCGAAAATATTGCGGCGAAATAACACGGTACAGTTATTATGCATACGGAGGGCCATATTATACTTTGCAATTTTTTCTAAAATGTGATATAGTGTGGTAATCAAAAGGGAAACGAAAAAAATGAGCATATTAGTCGACTTGTTGTTCTGAGAGGTATGAGATGATTGCTTTTTTGATGGAAAAACTGAATATTGTTTTTGACGGAGTATGGCAGCCCCACGAAATTGTTGCCGCAGTGGCCGCGGTTTTGATCGTGGCGCTGGTTTTAATGCTTGCGGCAATTTTGATAATAAAAACAGCTCGGGATGTGAATCCGAGAAAATCCACGATTTTCAAACATCGCAAGAATAAATACAAAAGCCGCATAGGCAAGAACAATAAAAAATATATGTGACACGAATTATGTAGCCCCGCAGGTCGCGGGGTTTTCTTTTGCCAAAAAGGCTTTCAAAAAGCCACATTTCGGCGGCCCTTTGCCTGCAGGTCGCGGGGGTTTCTTTTGCCTCGGAGGCTCTTTGCCGGGTCGCGGGGCTTTCGCTGCCTCAAAGGCTCTTGACCATGCCCCGGGGCTTTTTTGCCTCGCCGTGGCGGTTACAGC
>CAVJCN010000191.1:0-4395 GCA_963647945.1 Absicoccus sp.
GTCGATACACCCCCATTATAAATGTTAGATAAACTTTTGTCAACAAAATGTGAAGGAATGTGATGAAATTTTGAAAAGTATACTTTTGGGGGCTTGACAGGAGACTGTACTATGCGTATAATACGGTTAAGAACTGTGTTACTTATATAGTACGGTTGTGCGGCTATATGCGAATCAAAAAATCAGAAGGCAAGAAAGGAGGCACCGCAAAAAGCAATGATAAATTTTACGGAAATAAAGCCGGACGGAAGCGAGCCGATATACGCGCAGCTCATAAAATTTGTTAAACAGGGGCTTGCGTCGGGAGAAATCGCATACGGCGACGAAATGCCCTCAAGGCGTGTTCTGTCCGCCTCCCTCGGGATAAATCCCAACACCGTCCAAAAGGCCTATGCGCTGATGGAAGCGGAGAAGCTGATAAGCTCCCACGCCGGAGCAAAGAGCGTCGTTTGCGCTACCGGGGATAAAATATCAAAGATAAAGGCGGAGCTGAGGGAGGAGGGCGCCCGAACCGCCATAGCCACGCTGAAAGCCGCAGGCTACAGCAAGGACGAAGCGCTGGCGGTGTTGGAAGAATATTGGGCTACGGAGGTGAGAGAAGAATGAAAAACTCAAAATCCGACAGAAATACAAGGAGCGCAACCGGAAATATGAAAAACTTTCTCCGGCGAAATCTGCCAATCGGTTACAGCGTGAAAAAAGAACGCAATGCGTTTGCGATATGCATGGCAGGGGCGGTTCTTTTCAGCATGACATTCCTTTCGGACTACGGCAGGGCAAGGAAAAGCCTGTTCCGCTATGTGGCAGGGGGACTCAGAAAAGAACTGATTCCGGGAGCTGTGATGGATAATTTTGTGGATATACTGGGTTACAGCATGGCGGCGTTTCCGCTGATGGCGCTGATTTGCCTCGGGGCGCAGATTTTTAACCACTACGCTTATCACAGAAACGGCAGCAATGCCTTTTACACCATGAAAAGATTGCCGGACAGCCGAGAACTTTGCCGAAGATGCGTTGTTCTCCCGTTGATGGAGGCGGCGTTGATTTTGCTGACAATGGCGGCGGTTTTTGCAGCGTATTACCTTATATATATGAAGGCGACCCCGGCGGAAGCTCTGCGGGCAGGGCAGTGGAGCCTCGTGTTAGAGAAATGGAGGGTGTTTTAGATGTTGGAGATTAAAAATTTGAGCAAAAAATACGGCACGGACAAAGTTGCGCTGAGAGATATAAACCTGGCGATTCCAAAGGGGCAGCTCGTCGGACTTTTCGGGGAAAACGGCGCAGGCAAAACCACGCTGATGAAGTCCATCCTGGGATTTGTAAAATATGACGGGCAAATCACTCTTGACGGCGAGAAAATCACCCACAGCAATATTGCAAGACTCTCCTTTGCCACCGGCGAGCATTCGTTTTTTCCGGCGCTGACCGCAGAGGGGCACAAGGAATTTTATAAGGAGCATTTTGATACATTTCGAGAAAAAAGATTCGACGCATTGATGGATTTCTTCGAGCTGCCGAGGCATAAAAAAATCCATCGCTTTTCCATGGGACAGAAAAATCAGTTCGAGGTCATCCTTGCTCTTTCCCAAGGGGCCGATTATATTCTGATGGACGAACCCTTTGCGGGGAACGATGTTTTTAACCGGGAGGATTTTTACAAGGTTTTGCTGGGAATTTTGGAGCCCACGGAAACGGTGTTGCTTTCGACCCATTTGATTGAGGAAGTGACAGACTTTATTGGCAGAGCAATTCTGCTTCACAGGGGCGAAATCATCGGCGACCTGAGTCTCGAAGAAATTGAAGAATCGGGAAAGCGGCTGATTGACATCATAAAGGAAACTTATAGCTACAGAGCCGACCGGGTGGGGAAAGCGATCGCGCGTATGGAGGAAGAACAATGAGAGAAGACATGAAAGCAAAGCTGTCAATCTTTGAGCTGCTGCTGCGAAACGGGGGAATAAAAATCGCGGCGGTGATTTTGCTCACGATGTCGGCAGAGGGGGTTTTCCTATATACGATGATGCAAAACGAGACGATGTACTACGAAAATCTTTTCGCAAGGGGTGGAGCAATTCCGCTGAAGGCGGGCTTTGTGTTGCTGGCGCTTGCCATGTGCAATCCCATGAAAGCCGCAAAAAGCAACTTGAATTACACACTGAGACGGCTGAAAACAGAGCCGAAAGAGATATTTTATGGGGAAGTCCTGAGCAATATCCTCGCTTTCGCAGTGTTTTGGGCACTGGCAACGGCGCTGCTCTACGGATTCGGAGCGTATTTCACACAAAATATTTCGGAGGCGGTTAACCGGGAAGTGGGAGTTTTTCTGGCCTTCAGCAGGAGCCACGATTTGAAGTTCTGGTTGCCGACAGGGGATATTTCGCTGGTGCTCAGAAACATCACAGGTGTTGCGGCGCTTGGGGCAGCCATTGCGCGGTTTAACTGTTTCCTGCGAAGGGGAAAAACAAAGCCTGTGGCGGTGCTTTTTACGTTGTATCTTTTCACAAGAGGCTTTTATGCGGACTTAAACGCTCCCCCGAGCAATTTCATTCTGGCGGCGGCGTTTCTGGTGATGTTGGTATTTTGCACGGTAAGCGCGGTCAATGAAGAGGAGGCGGCGGAAGTATGAAGATGAGAAGAATTGCTGCGGCAGCGCTGATTTTGTCCCTTGCGGCAGGGGGATATGCCGGGGGAAAGACTATAGGGCAAAAGGACAAGGTAAGAATTTTTGAGGAAACCATAGCCGGCGACCCAAAGGCTGCGGAGGGAATCACCACACATTTTGGCGGATCGGTAGGCACCGGAAACAGCTACTATCAAAAGCCTTATTGGGAGAATCGTTACACCTACGGCGGCGAGCAAAGCGTAGAGTTTAGCTATCGCGAGCCTGATCAAGTCACGGAAGAGGAAAGCCGCAGGCAGAATTCCTTGTATTGCAACATCTATACTTATTTTGACCTCCAAGGTTTTTCGGAGCTTTTTACGGAGGAAAATCGTGAAACCGTGGTGGCAGGCACACAAGCCAAGGCGAAAGCAGAGAGAAAGGCAGAAACGGAAAGAATTCTGAAAGAACCTTTCGGGGAAAATGCCGAAGAATATATCAAGGAGCTACGGGACAGCATCCCGGTAAACGGCTCGAAATATGCAAAAATTCAGGTTAGGGATATTCTCGACTACTATATTCTGAGCGGCTCAATCTACGGAAAAAACAATATAGCGATGGACTGTGATTTTGCATATCTGAGCGCAGGTGGAGAAATTGAGCCGGAAAACGCAAAGCAGTGGAGCGCGTTGCAGGACTTTTTCAAGATTCCGGTATTGGAAGAGGAATATGGAACCTATCAACTGAGCAGAGCGGTAAACGGCGAAATATACGTGACGGCGGACTACGGAGTTCCGGAGGGCAAGGACGCCTTTTACTTCGATGCGGCGGTATGTGAAACGGAGGAGGCGGCATATTTTCTCTTTGACGCCCATACGCTGAATGGCAATTTAGTGGATACGAGCCTAATTCCGGGCGGCTTCGGGATTTACCGTATGCCTTTTGAGACAAAGGACGGAAGCTCTCCGATAGAAAATCTGGAAACGATATATCCGCTTGACCCGGAGGCACAGTATTTGGGCATATCGGCAAGTTCCGACGGCAAAAAGCTCTTTATTTCCTATTACTATGACGAAGAAATCGGTAGCGGGGAGTCCGGAGATGGAAAAGTGACGATATTTTCCGAGGTAATCGACCTTGCTGCGGCGAAATGCGACGAAAAAATAAAGGTCATTGATTCATGTGAATATGCCATAATCAGGGACGACGGGGACTATCAGCTTTTTACTGACCAGCAGTCGCAGATCAGAGTGTATCATTATTCGGCGGGGAAGTACAGCCTTGCCTTTAAAATTGACGGCATGGACTTTGAAAGCCTTGGCATGGGATATTTAGATGATGTCAATACAACCAAAGTTTTGTATGAAGAAGACAGGCTGGCAATCCTAAACTACGAAAAAATGTATGATTGGGACGAAACACGCGGGGACGAAGACGGATTTTACGGCACCTACGGAAGCAGATATGTGGGGTGCAGTTCGGCAATCCTGAATGTGCTAAGCAAAGACAAGCACGAATACTGCGGCAGGCTCTACAGCAATTTGCAGGATTTTTACGACGAGGACAGCTACATGGAGGCAGGGCGAAAACTTCGGGAAGCCGAGAAGAAAGGCGCGACCTTTGTGACAGATGACAAGTTCCCTACCTATATGCAGGCAGACTACAGATTCCTGAAACTTGAATAAGCGTAGGAGACGGAATCAAAGGGCGAGATACAAAGAAAAGAAAAAAACGAAAAAACGCGAAAAACTCAAAAAAGGTACTTGACAGGATAGGGGTTCGGGTGGTAATATAGA
>CAVJCN010000192.1:0-4382 GCA_963647945.1 Absicoccus sp.
ATACGGATGATTTACAAGAATTGTTTGTTTCCTTGTATGTTAGATATGTCAAAGCCGCTTTGGATAGGGGTTTATTCTTTCGCTATGAGGAAAAAACAGAAGACTTGCCAACAATTCGAGGTAGACTTGATATCAAGGATTATATCACCAAGAAATATCCGAATGGTCAGCTTGACGAGTTTCTGTGCTTATATTCGACATTTGAATTTGATAATCTGTTGAATCGGGTTATTAAATGTACCTTGAAATTTGTGTGGAATATTGCCACGCCAAGCAATCAAAAGATCATTCGAAATTTGTTAAATAAGCTTGGAGAAGTATCCGATCAAAACTGTACACCTCGCGATTGCGATACAATTCAGCTTAGCAAAATGCAAAGCAAATACAAGATCATTTTGAGCATGAGTAAAATGTTCCTGCTTAATAAAACAACCAATTATAACCTTGATACTCATGACTCATTTTGCTTTATGTTCCCAACAGATTTATTATTCGAGGGCTTTATTGGCGGATTTATTCAAAGTGTCTTTAATAAGGATGCAAAAGTAACATTGCAAGCATCTGAAGTTTCGCTGCTAGATAGCATACGACTTGGAGATCAAGAATTTGCGCAAGCCTTTGTGATGCGTCATGACATTTTGATTGAGCACAAAGAAAAAGGCATGTTTATTTTAGACACTAAATACAAAGAGGTGTCAAGATTTGAAGGCAATACTGATTTTAGGTATGACCTAATCAATGACATAAATAGTGGTGACCTGTATCAAGTGCTAACTTATGCGATATCAAGAGGATTAGATAAAGTTTACCTACTGTATCCACAATTTAGATTTGAAGAAAAAGAGCCTAACCCTGCTATTCTCAAGAAATCTGTCGAAGTCGAGGGGCAAAAAAGCAACATTGACATTTATGCGGTTCGCATACCATTTGTTTTTGAAGATGACGATGTAAAAACGAGTCAGTGCTTGAAAGAAGCTCTATTGTCACTTATTTAAGGGTAGTAGCTTGGGGAGAAAGTATATATGAGAGTTGCAAGCATGTTTAGCGGAATAGGCGGTATTGATCTCGGCTTCCAACAAGCTGGGTTTGATATCGTATGGGCTAATGAGTTTGACAAGGATGCTGCAACTACATACCGACTCAACTTCGGTGATTGGCATCTAATAGAGAGTGATATACGAGAAATTGATGTTTCCACCATCCCGGATTTTGATGTATTGGTCGCCGGCTTTCCGTGCCAACCGTTTTCAAAGATGGGTTTTCAAAAGGGATTTAATGATCCGAGAGGAAATCTGTTTTTTCAAATAGCACGAATTGCGAAGGCTAAGCGTCCGTCTATTATATTTTTAGAAAATGTGGCTAATTTGTTGGAGCACGATGCTGGGAAGTCGTTCTTAACCGTTTACAACGCACTTGCCCAGTATGGATATGGATTTAGATACAAAGTGATGGATGCGATGGAATACGGCAATGTGCCTCAGCAGCGCACGCGTATTTTTATCGTTGGGTTCTTGGATTATACCCAGTGTAAACGATTCACATTTCCCGAGAAGATTGACCTAACAGTAGACATGAACGATATCTTAGACCGTAGCGCTAAGCATGATGACATCTATTACTACACAGCCAATAGCCAGTTCTATAATGATCTGAAACGCATTGTGACAGATAGAAAGGCTCTCTATAAAATATATGATTCTGGCGTATCAAGAAAACGACATTACTTTTGTCCGGCACTCACCGCCAACATGGGGACCTTTCCGGATCGCGTTCCAATTATTTTAGACGACTATGGTATACGGAAAATCACCCCGTATGAGTGCCTTGCACTCCAAGGATTCCCCAATACTTTCCGATTTGCTAATATACCACTGAATAGTGCGTACAAGCAGTGCGGCAATAGTGTGGTTGTGCCAGTAATAAAAAGAATTGCTATAGAAATTAAAAAAGTAGGTGATGAATAATGCCAGCCGAGATAATTGACCTTTTTTGTGGAATCGGTGGCTTGACTTGCGGCTTAATAGATTCCGGACTTAGTGTTATCGCAGGATTTGACATTGATCCTATATGTCAATACACATATGAGCATAACAACAATGTGCCGTATCACACGCAGAATGTCCGAGAAGTTCACGCGGCAGATTTGAATGAATTGTATGCCACATCACAGACGATAGCCCTTTCCGAATAATTTCAGAGAGGGCTTTCCTTTTTGCCTGGCCGTCAAATCTGCAAATCTATTTTTCGCACATTGGGATTTTCCTTCGGGTTGCGCTATTATGTGGATAATGATAAAAACCATACGGCGAGCGTAAAAGGAGGAAGAGCATGTACAACAGATTTGCAGAAATGCGCAGGCGGTATCTGCGCGAGCACAGAGACGGCATCTACACGGGAATGCTGCTGACCGGCAAGCTGGACGAGCATCTCAAGGAAATCGGCGACACAGCACAGGAGATGTTCGATCGGTTAGTCGCGCAGATGAAGAAAGCCGAAGGCGTCACTGAGCAGCTGAAGGCCGAGAACCAAATGGAATGGGTCGGACGGATGAACAGCATCCGCAGCCGAGCGGAGGAAGTTGTCCTTTCTGAGCTGGTTTATTGCTGAGGTGTGGTGATGTTTAAGTATAGAAGAAATCGAGTGTTAGCACTCTACGCCGGCGAGCGACGGCTGCTGACAACGGCCCTGTTGTCCTTTCGGAACAAGCTGATAGCAAGCGGCAAGCCCACCGAGGATATCAATGAGCTGCTGATCCGACTGCTGCAGTAAAAACTGAATACGAGAAATGAGCGTCTGCTTCTGAAAAGAGGCAGGCGCTTATTTTTATGGCATCAATTTTGCTTCCACACCGATGAAATCCGGAATGGACATGGCATCACTTTTGATGCCATAGACGAAAAATGGCTCCAATTCGGAGCCGTGAGCAGTCCCGCACATGAAAATGGCTCCAATTTGGAGCCAAAACAAAAGAATTTTTCAAGGGGGTTAATTTTTACCCGTTTTCGTTGCCTACCAAGTGAGGGGGATAAATATTTTTTCGAGCGACTTAATTTTCGGCCTTTCTCGTGATCTACCACTTGAGGGGAGAAACGTCAGCAAGGGACATTGAGGAAAAATTTTTTGGCAGGGCCCTGAAAATACCCCCTCTCATTCCTCACATTATGAGGATATGTACCTGGACAACTGAATAGCCGTTACCGAGACAGATATGACTGTGCGATGAACTCAAAAGAGCGAGCATGGCGACGCCGCGGAGACCCCGGGGCAGGCGTATAAAAACGATATCGGGAGTACGGTGCATCACCCCCTATAAGTAAATAAATAATTACTTTCTGTACCGGCTCAAAAGAAGAACTTACTTCCTATAGAAGAAGCAGCTGAAGACAGCGCGGTATTT
The DNA here is from genome assembly GCA_963647945.1 of Absicoccus sp. Classification (GTDB taxonomy): domain Bacteria; phylum Bacillota; class Clostridia; order Peptostreptococcales; family Anaerovoracaceae; genus CAG-238. The sequence goes on from CAVJCN010000192.1 coordinate 3,398, forward strand.
CTTTTTGAGCCGGTTGCATGGGCAGTTCTTTCGGCTGCCTGAGATTAAAAAGCAGGAGGCATACGCATGGAAAACAAAGTATACACCCAAAACGAGCTCAAAGCACAGAACATCATCACGATGGATTATGTACTGAACCTTGAACCGGGTGAATTTGTCGCCGTGCTCGATTTGAAAGCGCAGGCGCGCAACTGCCTGCGCGTCTTCTTTACCTTTGAGGACGGCCGGAAGATCATGGCAGCATCCCAGTGGTGGCAGAGGTACTTAGGATTCTATGAAATCCCGGTCGGTACCCGTTTGCTCCTCCACTACAGAGAAAATTCAAGAAAGGAAGTGTATCTCGATGAAGTGGAGCGAATATAACGCGGCTGTCTCAGCAGCAAGCAACGAATCTGCCCGGACAGATTCACACCGCAGGGCTGCCTCTGAACCCCCTGAGACAGGAAACAAGAAGCCAAACAGAACAAGAAACAACAAAATCACCGTTTATTTAAGTGATGCCGAGCTTGCACGGCTGAATGCGATGGTGGACAAGACTGTTATGAACAGAGAACAGTTTATTCGCGCAATAATTGAAGGAAAGACGATTACGGAAGCGCCGCCGGCGCCGCTTCTCCAAACGGTACGGATGATGAAGGATACGCAGTTCAATATTCGGAAGATCTCCGAATGTGCATTGCTTTCGAGATCCATTGATGAAGAGCTGCTGCGCAAAACACTTGAGGATATAAATACCTGCGTGCAGGAAGTTATGGCAAGATGCCTGCCGCCGGAAGAAAGGAGAGCCGATACGCATGAAATCAGACCGCATAGACCTGGGCCTGACCGGGTACGATGAGCTCTTTATGAGCACAGAGGAGCGGCTCGACGCGAAAAAGCCGAAGGTGGACGAGCTTCACCTCGACAAGCTGAAACCGTTCAAGGATCACCCATTCAAAGTCATGGAGGATGAAGAAATGGAACGATTGAAAGAAAGTATCCGGGG
>CAVJCN010000193.1:0-4382 GCA_963647945.1 Absicoccus sp.
GTTTTCGGTGGTTATCCTAATGTTGAATTTCCCAAGGCCCTGAAGTCCGATGCTGCCTGCCACCCGAAGGAATCCCGAAATCTCCGCAAGCTCGCAGCACTTCTTCCCCGGCTCGATTCTGGCTAATTCATTTTTCGTATCCGATGCAAAAGACATTTGGTTCCTCCTAAAAAAACGGCAATCTCTGTTTACATTGTATCACAGGTCGAGGGAATTTTCATCAAACTTATAGTTAAAAGTTAGGGGCATTTTCACCTAAGTTTTAACTCAACTTGCCTATTTCTGAAAAAAATTATTCGCTCTCGCCCCAACATTCGGCATATAGCCCTTTGCGCTCGCCCCAACATTTGACACAGAAACAAAAAGAGCCGCGCACCGGCGGTTTTCCGTAGATGCGACAGCTCCTTATTTCATCGTTTATATTCTATGTTTATGTATTTTTCGCTTTCCTTATTTCAGCGGTGCAAGTCCGAGGATTTCTCTTGCTTCGGCAGGAGTTGCAACTTCTCTGTTGAGGAGTTTTGCCATCTGAACAACTCTTTCTACCATTTCACCGTTGGACTTCGCAAGTACGCCCTTTGACATATATACATTGTCTTCGAAACCGACACGAACATGTCCGCCCATAGCGATTGTAGCCGCTGCGATGCCCCATGCGTTCTTGCCGATACCTGTTGCTGTCCAAGTGGAGTCAGCAGGAATGGAAGTTGCCATGATAACCAGGTCCCGAACGGTAGCGGTCATCTGAACGCCCAGTACGAAGTCGAAGTGAATTGGATACTGGATATGACCTTTCTTCGCTGCCTTGAGCGCAAGATCGATCATGCCCTTGTCGAATACTTCGCATTCAGGCTTGATGCCTCTTTCCTGCATGATGTCGCCGAAGTTAGCGATTGTGTTGTCTGTATTGATAAAGATTTCATCTCCGCCGAAGTTGCAGGTACCGCAGTCAAGGGTTGCCATTTCAGGGGTCGGAGTGATTTCTGTTGACTGTAATCTTTCCAGGTCAGTCATACCAACTGCTCCGCCTGTGGACGGCTGAATAATAACATCCGGACATTCTTTTCTGATGGCGTCAACCATTTCCTGGAATCTGCCCTTGTCCTGAGTCGGAGTACCGTCGTCCCATCTAACATGAAGGTGAATCAGAGCTGCGCCTGCTTCATAAGCAGATTTTGCTTCTCTGACAACTTCTTCTACCGTATAAGGAACAGCCGGATTGTTTTCCTTTGTTACTTCTGCGCCGCAAATACATGCGCTGATAATCAATTTGTCCATTTTAATCAATCTCCTTTTTATTTCATTTTTTCAAACAAAATAATTACTAATAACGGCGATCTTTTCGCACCTCAGAAATATTATATCATTACCACAAGTTATATTCAAGTATCAAACCCCGACCCTCGTGGATTTTTTGACGATTTTTTGACAAAATTTTTGACGGGAATTTCGCCAAAGCTTCCGGCTAAATTTACAAATCCCGATGTTCCAGGGTGACCCGTCTGCCCTCTTCGGAAAAAATCCGGTAGACCTCGTTTGCCACCGCCACGGAGCGATGATGCCCCCCGGTGCAGCCCAGGGCTACGGTCAGGCTATACTTGCCTTCCTTAATATAGAAAGGGATCAGCCTTTTGATGATTTCCACAAGCCTGTTTATAAATTCCTTTGTGATATCCTGTTTCAGCACATACTGGGAAACTTTCTTGTTGTTGCCCGTAAGGGGTTTCAGGCTGGAAACATAGTAAGGATTCGGGATAAATCGCACATCCAGCGTCCAGTCGGCCTCCGGCGGAACCCCGTGCTTGTAGCCAAAGGACATGAAATTCAGCGTGAAGGAGTCGCTTGCCTCCCCCTTCGTAAACAGCCTGTCCAGCTCCGCATTCATCTCCGCAACCTTTAGGGATGTGGTATCGATGATATAGGTGGCATTGGCTCTCAGATCCGCTAATTTTTGCCGCTCCTCTTCGATGACCGCTGCAGTTATGGCCGCTGCGGAAAGAGGATGGGTTCTCCTGCTCTCGTTGTAGCGCCTGATGAGGGCTTCGTTTGAGGCTTCGATGAACAAAATCTTGAAGTCCACATTTTCGTCCCGTTCAAGGGTAGCGATGCTGGCCTTCAGGTCACCGAAAAAGCTGCCGCCCCGCACATCGATTACGAATGCCGCTTTTTTTATGTTTTTCTCTCCCGTAAGACTGAGGTCTATGAAATTTTTAATGAGAGCAGGAGGCATATTGTCTATGCAGTAATAACCCTTATCCTCGAACCAATCCGCCGCCTTGGTCTTTCCTGCCCCGGAAAGCCCCGTAATAATTACAACTTCCATGTGCCTCCGCCTCCTTTATTCAAAAATTTCTTCAAATTCGGTTATGTCCACTTCTTCCCCGGCGTTTCGCTTCGCCAGAGCTTCCTTTACCCGGTTGAACACTTCCTTTGTGAGGTTGGATTTGCGTATGATCAGTGCGACGACGATCATTGCCGCCCCCGGAATTACCACGAAAGCGTTTTCCACCCATTCCAGTGCCATCGGGGTCTGGGCAGCAAGCTCGCTGTTAAATCCCGCCAGCTCCAAAATGATTCCCAGCATTTGCAGCCCCACCGCGATGGAAAGGGACTCCGAAAGGGCCTGCAAGGAAACCACCGCCCCGGAGTGCTTTTTCCCGGAGAGAAGCTCCTCTACCTCGCAAACATCGTATATCATCGAAGGCATCAGCTGCCAATAGGTGGCATTTGCCGCCGCGTACAGCAGGCAGACCAGAATCAGCATCGGGTAAGAGTCCACGCCGATAATCTTTGTGACAATCATCAGGATGCCGCAACCTGCCATGACATATTTGAACAAATCTTTTTTGTCCAGCTTTGCCCCCAGCTTTGTGATAAATGGCACCGTTGCAACCCCCGCAAGGGTTATTATCATCAGAAACATGGAAATTTGCTTTTCGCTGAGCCCCATGTTAAAGGTCATGAAGAACACTCGGTCAGAGGAGAAGGTGATGTTGGCAATCAGATACGCCAGGCTGGCACCGATGATAATCTGCACCGGCTTCATCTTGATGAGTTCCCAGTATTCAGCAAACATCGCCTTGTATGCTGCAAAGATGTTTTCTCTCTGCTTTTTCGGCTTGACAAAATTCTTCACATCGTCGTTTTTTATAGAGGTAGCGCAGATAATCAGCGCCGCGGCACCGCAAATTCCTACCACAAATCCTACCAGCGACCAGGAATGGGAAAGGCTGGCACCCTTTCTTGCGCAGATATCCACCAGAATCGGCGGCAAAACCATTCCCACGCACATACCCACCTGATTGAATATGTAAGAAAAGGAACGAAGCACAGTCCGCTCGTTATAGTCATCGGTAAGTTCCGAACCCCATGTAAGGTACGGCACGAAAAAGGATGAGAAACAAGTCCAGTAGGCAAGCACCATCACAAGATAATAAATGATTTTGACTGTCGGCGAAGCGTCAATGGCCGTGAACAAAAGTCCCGTCACAAATATAACCGGAATGGAAGCTCCCAAAAGGAAAGGCTTGCGCTTTCCGTAGCGTGTAATCGCATGATCCGACTCGAAACCCACAATGGGCGCACACAGTGCCTCCCACACGGAGCCTGCCGCGCATATGGCTCCTGCCGCTGCGGGGGTAATTCCCGCAACCGTTGTCAAAAACAACAGGAGATAGGTTCCTGCCAGCGTATAAAGAGCGTTGTCGCAGGTTCCGCCGATTCCATAGGATAATTTTGTCTTAAAAGGCAATTTCATGATTTTCCTCCATCACAATTGATACACAATTTATATATTTAGCTCGATACATATCCGTCATAACTATTGTAACACAGATTTCTAGAACATTCCCATACTTTTTAGGGCGAAAATCCATAAAAACATGGTAAAACACGCCGCTCCCGATGAGAAAACCACCGCATCCCCCGCCAGCTCGTAATCGCTGTCCATTTCCTGTGCCATGGGAAAGGACGAAACTGCGGCAGGCGATGCAAAAATCGCAATCAGCGTTACCAGGGCAACACCCCGAAATCCCATGAGAATCCCCGCCGCAAGTCCGATTGCCGGAACTACGACGAGCCTCCCTGCCACGCAGATGAGGATTTCCTTTTCTCGTTTCAGGGCACTGCGAATGTCGAAAAATGCTCCCAAGGTAAGCAGCGCAAGGGGCGTAGCGACTCCCGACATGGAAGATACCACATTTTCCAAGGTTTCCGGCAGCTTTAGCCCTGTAACCACGGCTAAAATTCCCGCTAAGGCTCCCAGAATCAAAGGATTCTTTGCTACCTGTTTTACTATATGCATCAGGTTAGGCTTTCCCCCACGAAAAACTTCAAGGGTGATAACCGCCAGCACATTGTAAAGGGGCACTATCACCGTCACC
>CAVJCN010000194.1:0-4374 GCA_963647945.1 Absicoccus sp.
TTTTATCAGGCGGGCAACTGTAGCCTTAGAGCAACTTAATCTTTCCATAAGTTCTGTAGTCGTGATGCGTGGCTTTTCCTGCATTAACTCCACAATTTGCAGAAGTTTCCCACTTATTGTCTCATTTATTGTCTCATTTATTGTCTCATTTGACACCGATGCTACTTCCAATGTCAGCACCACCCGCGCCGGATCGGTCAGCTCTTTGATTTCCGGACGCACAAAACCGTTTTCTTCCCATGTATTGAAAATGTCACAAAGCCCGCTGCCAGAGCGTTCGCCCACATCAATCAAGGAAAACAGATTAAAAATTCGTGCGTTTCGCGCATCGCTGATTCCCCCTGCAATGGCATCATCTACACTGATTCGGAAAGTTCCCGGATTGGATATGGTGATTTTCTTGAAATTTTTATCTATGACAACGCCCTGTCTGCCGTAGTAATCGGCATGAATCAGCGCATTCGCCAAAGCCTCTCTGAGGGCGGCATGAACCGGTGTATCATCAACACGCATCAATTTTTCGTCTATCTTAAACGGCTTCTTGATATCTGCCGTCAGCCTGTTAATGATCCTGAAATAGAAATCAAAAATATTACCGCTCCAATCTCCGTCGCTGCTGCAAACCCGATCTGACCAACGGGAATCGGTTGTTAACCTTTCTCTGTAATCTAAAAAATAATTTGGAAGCTCATCTATGATGCTCACGAATTCCCCGAAAAAGAGCAGTCCTGCAAGGGTTGGGTGCAAGATGCCTTCGCTACCTTTTTTTGCAGCGCCGATTTTTAGAAGGAACTGTTCATCATCGAGCTTTGACCAGAGATGCTCCGGCTTGCGGTTAGAAAACATGATGCGGTAGCTGCGAATGGATTCGCTGTTCAAATCGGAAAGTGCGAGGTTTTCTATTACCCTGCCGTCAATGCTTACTTCGGTTTGATCCCGAACCATAGACAGCACTTCCTCCCGTTTGCAGCGATAATCTCCCTCTCCGTTCCTGCGATAAGTTCCCGCGAACATATCCCGTCCGCTATACACCGGGCGGCTTTGTCTTGCTGCGCGAGGGACTTCAATCACAATCAGATTTACTCCATTGTAATTCTGCGTGTAAATATTTTTGTTCAGTAAGACATTCTCACTTATCTTTTGAGGATTATTGAGAGTATTCCATATTTCCGAAATTGTTTTCTCCGGATTTTTAACGCCAATCGGTATCAGCTCTTTTGTTTGCGCATCTTCTTTTACGCCAAGTAAAATCACGCCGCCGTTTGTATTGGCAAAGGCGGAATAAGTTTCCCACATACTTTGAGGCACGCCGCCTGCGGCTGTCTTTACCTCGATATGGTCATTTTCTTTGCCAGATAACAAAATTTCTCTGATATCAATCATAAATAGTGCTCCTTTGGTTTGTTTTGGAAATTCTTAATCACACGGTATTATTATATTATTTTTTTCAGCGAAAATCCACCGGAAACTTGCCTAATCTCGCAAAATGCCGATCACGAATTTTCAATCTAATCGTCTCAAATCCGAACCAGCCACATCAAGCAAAAAGCCCGGAGCGTTTTTGTTTCGAGCTTTGTTTGTTGTTTTTAATGTCTTTTGCTTATATCTTCTTTTCTCTAACCCTTCCGAACACTTCTTCCTCTGTGTAACGCGCAGAATCAATTTCCGCTGCACGGTCTGCTTCATCAAGCCGCAATTCAATTTCGTCAGTTAGCGCCGCATATTGCTCTAAGCTCAGTACGACCATTGAACCGTATCCGTTTTTCGTCAGATAGACTGGCTCACCTTTTTTTACAACGCTTTCTATTTCGGTAAAATTATTTCTCAAATCGGAAACAGGGCGGATGTTAATCATAGTTATTAAGTCTCCTTTTTTCTATCATAATATGGCTTTATTTTATCATAATTATGATAATTTTCAATCATCATTTTACAGCTTCGCTTTAAACGATATCATAAGGCTGCGCCATAGCCTATAATCGTCTTGTCGCCTATCGCATACCATTTTCTGCGGCACACATCTTGGCTGTTTCCCTCAATGGTGTACACAAGCCCGTCCTCGCATTTTTCAACGATTCCCGTATGCTCCGATACGCCATCGTCATTCCAGTCGAAGAAAATAATCATGCCTGCTTTCGGTTCAATTTCGCGGCTGTACCATTCCGCGTTTTTAATGAACCAGCGAATGCCGTCATCGCAGACGGCGTATTTCGGAAGGCTTTCTGTTTCCAGCATTCCCGCTTGGTCTGCACACCAACTGACGAATATCGCACACCAATCGACGCGGCTCTCAAAGCCATACCACCGCCAGTAAGTTTCGCCGCCTTCATTTCCCACCTGCGACTGTGCGATGGCTACCAGCGCGTTGTTTGAAGTTACTTCGCTGCTATCGTCGCTTCCAAAGACTGCGGCTGCGGCGCAAAGGGGAATAATGACTGCAAGCAATACAAGCATGGTGCTTCCGCCTGTTATTATGAGAGAAACGACCTTTTTTGCCTTTCGTGACAGTCCTTTTGCGGTTTTTACTCCTGCGGAGCCTGCGCCCTTTGATTTGCGGCGTAAGATAGGCACGGCATACTTCCTATCAACATAGCCTTTTTCTTGCAAGACAGAGGAAATATAGGCCTGCTTTTTTCGCCGAGCCTGTAAAGAAAATCCTTCCGAAGAAGAAAAGTTTTCTGCCCGTGCTCCTTGCTCTCGGAACTTTTTGCGCTGCCACTCTTTTTCCTTTTGCTGAATGAGGAGTTTTCTCCCCTGCGTCTTTACTGCGCTTGCATACTTTCTTCCGTAGCGACTTGCGTTTTGCTCGGCATAAATTTCAGGTGTTTCCTCTGCCTGCTTCCTCGGTTCTTCTCGGAAGTTTCGGTAATAAGCTTTACTTTTCTGTGATAGGATTTTTTCCTTTGCTTTGCGCTTTACGTAGCGTCTCATGCGCTCCTTTTGCGTCGTTTTACTCACTTTCATTTCTCTGCTCCTGTAATTTTGTCGTCATCAGACCGTAGAGTTTCGTATCCCGCGGGAAGGTATTTTCAAAGGGTATTAGGCTGCTGCCGATTTTAATCAGTCCATGTCCTGCGTCCACATCTGTAATATATGAGAGCTGTGTGTCGGAAATGTTTAATAGACGCGCAAGCTCCTCGCGGTTTGTTGCCGCTTGGTTAAGCATAATAACAAATTCGGAATTTGAGAGCATTGTTCGCGCTATGTGAGATTGCAAGAGGTCTTCCACATCCTGCGTAATGCCAGTGCAGAAAGCTCCGTACTTACGGACACGCTTCCAAAGCTTGAATAAAAACTGTGCCGAATATTCGTGCATAAAAAGGAGATAGATTTCGTCAATATAGACAAAGGTTCGCCTTCCTTTTCTGCGATTTGCGGTAATGCGGTTTAGGATACTGTCAAGGATAACAAGCATACCAATCGGGCGGAGCTGCTCGCCAAGCTCCATAATATCGTAGCAGATTAGTCGATTATCGGTATCCACATTCGTCTGCTGTGCAAAGGTATTCAGGCTTCCTTTCGTGAATAGCTCCAGCTCCAGCGCAAGGGCATGGGCTTCCGCTTCCGGCTGTTTTAACAGTTCTTCTCGGAAATCCTGCAAAGTCGGCGGCATTCCTTGATAATTACCCTGTTGATAGTAGCGGTACACGCTTTCGGTACAGCGGTCTATGATGGACTGCTGCCCTTTTGAGAAAGTGTGTCCTGCGATGATTTGCTCGCAGAGGGACTGCAAGAACTGTGATTTTTCGATAATTGGATTGATTTCTCCGTAGTCTTTTGTCATGTCCATGGCGTTAATATGGTTCGGGCTTGTTGCCGAAATTTCAATAACTTCGCCGCCCATTGCCCGCACGAGGGGTGCGTACTCTTTCTCCGGGTCGATAATAAGAATGTCCGCGTCGGTTGCAAGCATATGATTGGTGATTTCGCATTTTGCGGCAAAGGACTTTCCACTGCCCGATACGCCGAGGATAAAGCTGTTTCCATTCAGAAGCCGGGTGCGGTCTGCGAGAATCATGTTTTTGCTGATGACATTCTGCCCATAAAAAATACCCTTTGCGTGGGCGATTTCCTGTACCCGGAAAGGGATTTGAATGGCAAGGGATTCGGTAATGAGCGTGCGAAAGATGTCCAGTTTCTGCACCCCTGCGGGAAGCGCCGTGTTCAGCCCGTCAAGCTGCTGAAACTTCAGCACTGCAAGCTGGCTGACGCGTTCTCTTGCAAATTCCTGCATGGATTTGGTCTGCTGATTTAATTCTTCTAAGGCATCCGCGGTTATGACGATGGTTAGTACCGACAGCATCATCTTCTGGTCGCGTCCCGATAGGTCATCAAGAAACTCCCTTAGTTCTTGTCTTTGCATTTTGAATATTC
>CAVJCN010000195.1:0-4366 GCA_963647945.1 Absicoccus sp.
CCCCCTTATCCAAGCTGAAAAAACTTTTGCGGACTGGGTTCCCCGCAGTTACCGTCTTTGACGGATCCTTAAAATACTTTGCGGCATCGGAAAATCCGAGAAATACCTTGTTTACATACTTTTCAAGGGTTCTGTTTGCAAGCCCCGGAAAGGCGTTTTGTTCATGGAGAAAGGTTTTCGCCCCGAAGCGCTTTCCCGCAAGAATTACAGGGAAACACACATAGCCGCCGGTTCCTATCACCACATCGGGTCTGAATTTTTTCATCACCCTGCCGGCTTCAAATATGCCCTTTGTCACCCGAACTCCGGTTTTTATAAGCTGCCAGGGGCTTGATTTATCCAGCCACCTTGCGTCCACAAGTTCCATGGGATAGCCCGACCTCGGCACCACATCCTTTTCGATGCCCTCTTCGTTTCCCACATAGAGGATCTCGGTATCAGGCTCTGTTTCTTTGAATTTGTCCGCGATGGCAAGGGCAGGATAGATGTGGCCTCCCGTGCCGCCGCCGGTCACTATTACTCGCATAAAATCTCCTAAAATTACATTAAATTAAATTACATTGATTATAAGGCTTATATTTCTATATCTTTGGCTGTATATTTGGCTATATGTTTACTGTAAAACTATATATTTGAAGTTTTGGATATATTTATCAAAATTCCCATTGCCGACATGAAAATCAGCAGGGCATTTCCGCCGTAGCTTATGAAAGGCAGAATAATTCCCGTAGGCGGCATACAGGAGGTTACAACGGCTATGTTGATGACAACCTGTATTCCCACCATCATAATGATTCCGGCGGCAAGCATCATGCCCGTGTAGTCCGCCGCGTTCATTGCCACATGGCATCCCCGCCAGATCAGGAGAAGATACACCGCTACCAGGCAGAAAATCCCAACAAATCCAAGCTCCTCGCCTATTATGGCAAGGATGAAGTCGTTCTGGGCAAAGGGCAGATAAAGGTTTTTCTGCACGCTGTTACCGATTCCAAGACCCGTAAGGCCTCCGCTTCCCAGGGCAAGCAGGGATTGAACCACCTGATAGCCATCCCCCAGCGGATCCGCAAAGGGGTCAAGGAAACTAATTGCTCTGGCTTTTCGGTAGCCGTCCGAATCTCCGAATATGAACACGACCCCCGCGCAAACCGCCGTAATAACCAAAACTATCACATGGCTCCACTTTATACCTGCCACAAGGAGCATTCCTCCCGCAATCAGCACCAAGGTAAATGCCGTGGACATATTGGGCTGAAGCATAATAAGCCCTGCATAGGTTCCTGCAACCAGTACAACGGGCATAACTCCTTTCCAAAAATTCGTGCTCCGCTTCGGGTACCGGGAAAAATATCCCGTGATAAACAAAATCATTCCCACCTTTGCGATTTCCCCCGGCATTATGGTAATCGGGCCTACCTGAATCCACCTTGTGGAGCCGTTGGCATCCACCCCCATGGGAGTTAAAACCAAAATCAGCAAAATAAGGCAAATTACAGGCATGATAATCCAAAATCTTACCCAAAAATGGTAATCAACCTTTGCACAGATCCACATGGCTACGGTGCTTACCGCAAGCCATACAAGCTGCCTTTTCAGAAAATAATAGGGGTTGTAATTATTTGTGCCGGAAGGGTAGTAGCTTGCGCTGAAAATCATAATAGTCCCAAATATGACAAGGACTGCCACTATCAGTGCAATTGACAGATCTCCTGTTTTTCCGCTGTTTTGAAAGAGTTTTTTCATATTCCCAGCCTCATTACACATTCCTTGAAATGTCTTCCTCTTTGCTCGAAGTTATCGTACATATCCCAGCTTGCACAGGCAGGAGAAAGAAGAACGGTATCTCCGGCTTCTGCCGCCTCAAAGGCGAGTTTTACGCACTCGTCCATATCCTTTCCGTATACGAAATCCGTAAATCCATGGCGCTGCGCCGCCTCTGCGATAATCTTGCCGTCCCGTCCGATAAGCACAAGTTTCTTGACTTTACCGTCAAAATTTTTGATAAGTTCATCAAATTCCTGACCCTTGCCGTCACCGCCGGCGATAAGTATTATATTCCCCTTTATCGCTCTAAGGGCTATGACCGCCGCATCTACATTTGTTCCCTTGGAGTCGTTATAAAACTTCACTCCGTTAAGTTCTCCGGCAAATTCGATTCGGTGCTCCACGCCGCCGAAGGTCACCAGAGTTTCTGTGATAACTTCCGGAGCAATCCCGGCAAAATAGCATATTGCCGCCGCCGCAAGGCAGTTTTCCACATTGTGGTCGCCTATTATCTTTAAATCATTTCGGTTGCAAAGTTCAACAGTTTCGCCATTTTCCTTTCGGATAACCAGCATATCCCCTTTGAGGCAGGCTCCGAAGTCCAGTTCTTCCTTTCGGGAGAATGGAACGATTTTCGCCTTGCAGCCCTTTGTCAGCCCAAAGCAGGTCTTGTCATCATAGTTTACGATGCAATATCCCCTTTCATCTTGGTTCTTGAAAATCCCGGCCTTCGCCTTTCCGTACTCCTCCATGGTGTGGTGCCGGTTCAGGTGATCCGGGGTAAGATTTAATATTGCCGATATCGCCGGCTTAAAATATTTTGTGGTCTGGAGCTGAAAGCTGCTGGTTTCGGTAATTAGCCAGTCCTCTTCTCCCGATTCCAGCGCCTTTGATATAACAGCGACCCCTATGTTTCCCACCACAAAGGTTTTGCGTTTTGCGTTTTTAAAAATTTCTCCCACAAGAGTGGTGGTGGTGGTCTTGCCGTTGGTTCCGGTTATTGCAACAAAGGTTCCCCTTGCGATTCTGTATGCGATCTCAAGTTCCCCGACGATTTCCGCGCCGCCCTCTTCCGCTTCTCTGATGAAGGGAAGTTCCGGATTCACCCCCGGGCTCAATATTAGCATGTCAAATTTTTCCACATGCTCGGGAATCTCATGGAAATAACATTCAACACCTTTCCCCTTAAGAAAAGTGAGAAGCTGTCCGTCAACATTTTCAGCCTCCTTTGCATCCTGCACCGCTACCTCTGCGCCCAGCTTTAACATCGCCTGAACCGCCGCGATTCCGGATTTTCCCATGCCTACCACAAGAACTCTCTTACCTTTTATGTTTTCCAAGTTTAAATTATTCATAATACGCCCCTCAAATATTCTTTACAACGATTGCAATGACACAAAACAGCAGCGCCGCCGCCCAGAACATCACCACCACATTTTTTTCTTTCATGCCGCAAAGCTCAAAATGGTGATGAAGGGGTGCCATCTTGAAAATTCTCTTATGAGTCTTTTTATAATAGCTTACCTGGATAATAACTGACAGAGCTTCCAGCACATATACAAGGCCCGCAATTGCCAGTAAAAATTCCATCTTCATCATAACCGCTCCGGCAGCCAGCATTCCTCCCAGCGCCATGGAGCCGGTATCTCCCATAAAAATCTTTGCGGGATTCTTGTTGAACATCAGAAATCCCAGGCATCCTCCCGAAAGAGCTCCGTAAATAACCGGCTCCGTAAGGAATCCCGGGAAATTATATACTCCCAGAATCACCATGCAGAAAGCCACCAGTGCCGTTACCCCGGAGGCAAGGCCGTCAAGACCGTCCGTAAGGTTCACCGCGTTGCTGAAGGCGATCATAACAAAGATGATGAAAGGGATGTAAAGGATTCCGAAGTCGATATACAGATCCACAAAGGGAATCCATACCGAGCTTCCGCTGACCCCTGTAAAGCCGCTGTTAAAATATGCAAATACTGCAAATGCCGCGGAAAATACGAATTGCAGCACTATCTTCTGCTTCGGGCTTATGCCGTCGTTGTTCTTACGGATTGCCTTTTCATAATCGTCAATGAATCCTATCAGTCCGAAGAGAACCATGGTAATAAGGATTGCCCCAAGGCTCACATAATTACAAGTTTTGCCTGTAAGGATAACGGAAATCGCCACCGCCGAAATAATCGTTGCACAAATAATGGCAATTCCCCCCATGCTGGGTGTTCCGGTTTTTGAAAGGTGGGATTTGGGCCCTTCCTCCCTGACAAACTGTCTGAACTGCTTCTTTTCCAAAAAAGGAATAAGCAGTTTTGTAAAAGCAGCCCCCAAAATCCACGCCAAAACAAGCGCAATTATCGGAATTAATATTATTTTCATGATTCTGTAACTCCCATCTGTCTATTTATCTTCCAGTATTTTTTTAACAATTTCTTCCATTTTCATGCCCCGGGATGCCTTTACCAAAACCACATCTCCCGCCTGCAAAAACCCGTTGATTTTCTCCAGTAAAGGTTCTTTTTCTTCAAAATACAAAATTTTGTCGCCGGACATAAACTCCGCGGCTCCCTTTGCATAGCCCCTTGCAAACTCACCGACGGCTATCACCCGGTCG
>CAVJCN010000196.1:0-4364 GCA_963647945.1 Absicoccus sp.
CAGCTGTTTCATATAGTCCTTGGGAAAGTTGATGTCAATAAGCTGGCTGCGCGCATCTTCATTTTCGAGATTGATTCCCACCGCAAAAATGGCGTACCGCCGCTGAACCACCCCTGATTTTCTAAGATCCTCCGCCGTGATTTTTCCTCCGTGGTACATATCCAGAAGTTTAAGATCCGACTTTATCCACTTAATGAACTTGTCCAGCTCCTTAATCCCGCCTGCCTGCACAGCTCCGCCGTATATTACCTTGTCGTAATTTTTAAGCTCGCTCCTTTTGAAGTCATCTATGGAAACAGCGGAACATTCCAGCTCTTCGGCGATCCATTCCGCATACTTTTTTGTTGTGCCGTATTTGCTCTTATATATTACTATGGCTTTTTCCATCTAGCGTCCCTTTCCCGGTTAATTTTACATTTCTTACATTTTTTCTATTTACATTTTTGCCATTTGTATTTTCCGAAGCTACATTTTTACATTTTCTGCTCTCAAAATCGCCGTCATCTGTTTGCGCAAGGATTCAGACGGCTCTACCCAAAGGGATTCCTCGGTTCGGAAGGTCTTGCCGCCGGAAAGATAAATAAGCACCTCAAAGCCGCCCTTATGCCGCTTCAAATTGGTCTTTATCTCCTCCAAAGTCATGGTTTCATCCATATCCGCCGGTATGCGCAGTTTAATCATCCCTGCCGGCTCTTTTTCAGGGCTTGTCGCCGGATGATTCAGCCGGGGCTTAACCGCCCCCACCGGTCTGTCCCCGGATGTGCCATGGACCTTGCCGGAGCTGCCGCCAAAGCTGCCGCCGGAGCTGCCGCCAAAGCCGCCGTTGCCGTTGCCGCTTCGGGCTCTTCGGGTAAAGCCCTTTTCCAATGCCCTATCTATGTCAAGCACCTCGTCTGCCAGCACCTTCGGTGCCTCGCCTTCTTTAAAGTTCAGCGTTCCTTTTATTGCAACAACTCTGTCCTCCTGAAGCAGTTCCGCGCACCTTTCGTAGGTATTCGGGAAAATCACCACTTCCGTAACGCCGTACAGGTCTTCAAGGTCAATAAACGCCATCATTTTGTTACTTTTTGTGATAAGCGTCTTTTTCCCGGCGATCATTCCGCTGATTACGCAGGACATTCCATCGTAAATCTGTTGCCCCTCAGCGGTATGGGCAGAAGTCATCTGTGCCTCCTCGCTTTTCATCGCTTCTTCGATGTGGGCAAGATCGTCACCGTTTACGGATGATATCCTCTGCATTTTATCCTTGTATGCGTCAAGGGGATGCCCTGTCAAATATACGCCAAGTATTTCTTTTTCCATGACAAGTTCGATGTTTTTCGGAAACTCGGCGATGTCAGGAAGCCTCTTGCCCATATCCGCGCTGTTCATCACCTCCGCCTCTGTCTGGAACAGGGACATCTGCCCTTCGATGTTCTTCTTTGAAGTGTTTTGCGCCGATTCAATTAGGGATTCATACACCGCCAGCTTTGCGGCTCTATTTCCCTCAAGACAGTCGCAGGCTCCGGATTTTATCAAGCTCTCGATAGCGCGCTTGTTGACCTGGGAAATGTCGATATTATTTATAAAGGTGAAAATATCCGTAGGCTCTCCCTTTTCTTCCCGTGCCTTGACGATGGCATCGATTACATTATCCCCTACATTCTTGACCCCTCGAAGTCCGAAGCGGATCTTGCCTCCTTCAACGCTGAATTTCTTTTGGCTCTTATTCACCGATGGGGGCAAAACTTCTATGCCCATATCGTTGCAATTTCTGATATATCTGGCAATCATTTTCACATCGCCTATTACCGATGTCATTAGCGCCGCCATAAATTCCACAGGATAGTGTTTCTTTAGATAGCCGGTTTCGTAAGCCACCACGGCGTAGGCAGCCGCATGGGATTTGTTGAAAGCGTACTGGGCGAAACTCTCCATGTCGTCAAATATCGCCTCCGCCGCCTTACGGCTGATTCCCTTTCTTATGCAGCCCGGAATTTCCACATTTCCATTTTCGTCAAGCTTTCCGTCAATGAAATACTCCTTTTCCTTGAGCATTACATCTTTTTTCTTCTTCGACATCGCCCGGCGCACAAGGTCGGAACGGCCGTAGCTGTACCCTCCCAGATCCCGAACGATCTGCATGACCTGTTCCTGGTACACCAGACAGCCGTAGGTTACATCCAAAATCGGAGCCAAAGCCGAGTCAACATATTTGATTCCTTTCGGATTCTTTTTGTTTTCTATGTATTTAGGGATCGAGTCCATAGGGCCCGGTCTGTAAAGGGAAATGCCCGCTACAATATCCTCAAAGCAGCTTGGTTTGAGGTTTTTCATAAACTGGGTCATTCCGCTGCTTTCAAGCTGAAAAACCCCGCCGGTATTGCCTGCGGCAATCATTTCATAGACCTCCGGATCGTCATATCCCATCTTTGCAAAATCTATTTCCACCCCGTGGTCGTTTTTGATCATTTCAAGAGCGTCCCGTATAACCGTAAGGTTCCTAAGCCCCAGAAAGTCCATCTTCAAAAGGCCCAGTTCTTCGATGGTGGTCATGGTAAACTGGGTAGCCGGCCCCTTTTCCGAGAGATAAAGGGGTACATATTCATCAATGGGAGCCTTGGAAATAACCACTCCCGCCGCATGGGTAGATGCGTGTCTGGGCATTCCTTCAATAGCCTTTGCCGTATCTATAACTTCCCTGGTTTCCCCGTCCGTTTCATAAAGATTTTTCAGATCCGGACTCGTTGCCAGCGCCTTGTCGATGGTCATTCCAAGGTCAAAGGGAATTGCTTTTGCGATTTGGTCTGTCTTTGCGTAGCTCACTGATAATGCTCTGCCCACATCCCGCACAGCCTGTTTTGCTTTCATGGTTCCAAAGGTTATGATCTGGGAAACCCTGCCTTCGCCGTACTTTCGTGTAACATAATCTATAACTTCCTGTCTGCGTTCGTAACAGAAGTCAATATCGATATCCGGCATACTTACCCGCTCCGGATTGAGAAAACGCTCAAAGATCAAATTATATTTTATAGGGTCAATATCCGTGATCTTAAGGCAATAGGCAACGATGGAGCCTGCCGCCGAGCCTCTGCCGGGCCCCACCATGATGCCGTGATTCTTCGCATAGTTGATGAAATCCCATACAATCAGAAAATATTCCACATAGCCCATGCTCTCTATCGTGCCCAGCTCATAATTAAGTCTTTCCGCCAGTTCTCCCGCCGTATGTTCCGCCGAGTAGTTTCTTCCGGGAGCGTAGCTTGCGGCATCCCTATCGCCGTCCTTGCCCTCCGCAAAAACAACCCCGAAACGTTCATAAAGCCCCGAGTAGCAAAGTTCCCGCAGATATTCCGTATTCGTCTTGCCTTCGGGTGCCTTAAACTCCGGCAGGTGATATTCGCCGAATTTAAAATCGTAATTGCACTGGGCTGCGATAATATTTGTATTGTCACAGGCTTCCGGGCAATAGGAAAAAATCTTCCGCATTTCTTCCTCGCTTTTCAGGTAAAACTCATCGTTGGGAAAGCGCATCCGCTTCTCATCCTCCAGGGTGGTCGCCGTCTGAATCGCCAAAAGCACATCGTGAGCCTTTGCGTCCTCCCGTCTTACATAATGGGCATCGTTTGTGGCAACAAGGGGAATCCCCAGTTCCTCAGAGAGCTTTTTCATGCCAGGAAGAATCGCCATTTCCTCTTCCAGCCCCTGATCCTGAAGCTCCAGGTAAAAATCCCCTTTTCCAAATATGTCAAGAAGCGCCGCCGCTTCCTCTTTTGCTCCGGCATAGTCCCTCATAAGAAGCCTGTGCTGGATTTCCCCCGCAAGGCATCCCGACAGCGCAATCAAGCCCTCGCTGTGAGCTCTCAGCACATCTTTGTCGATACGGGGTTTATAGTAATATCCGTGGACAAATCCTTCGGAAACGATTTTTATGAGATTTTTGTATCCGGTTTCATTCTTTACAAGGAGGATAAGATGCCCCTGTCTTTTGTCCTTTTCGGCATCCTTGTCGGTCATTTTTCGCGCGGCGGTATAGACCTCGCAGCCGATAATCGGCTTGATGCCCTGTTTTTTACATTCTTTATAAAAATCCACCACTCCGAACATCACCCCGTGATCTGTGATTGCAAGGCTTTCCATGCCCATTTCCTTTGCCCGTGCCACAACATCTTTAATCCTGGCGGCTCCGTCCAGCAGGCTGTATTCGGTATGTACATGCAAATGCGTAAATGCCATTGGCTCTCCTTTTATTTTATTGCTTACTCGTTTTCCTTATTTTCTTTGGCTGACGGCTGCTTATCCCATCCACTCATCGGCGCCCACATCGGCTCCCAGCCCCTCGCAGGTATAGCACCACACGATGGTATCCCCGTCTTTGAGGTAAT
>CAVJCN010000197.1:0-4359 GCA_963647945.1 Absicoccus sp.
TCCAAATATTTTTAGATTTTCTGCAATATACCGTTCCGATAGTCTTTACCACTTGTTTTCAAAACCTTCGTTGCGGCATCTCAGCATTTTTCGGGGTGAGTATTTTTTGTATGCGCCGTTTTTGCTTAACTTAATGACATTGGCACTCGCTGAGCTTTTTCGACAGACTGAAGGCAGCCGCTTGAAGCGGCTGCCTGAAACAGTGATGCGGTATCAAGCCTCTAATGTCCCTTTCAGGGACGGCTCAAACCACCCGTGTACCGGTAGTTATGATGTTAACCCCTTACTTGACGCCCACCGGACTACTTTTATTCCCAAAAGCAATCAATCAACCAAGATATTTGCTAATCAACGATGAAAGCTCGTTGAAGTCTTTCACGCCAAGCTGCGAATAAATGCCTTCAAGATTTATTTCGTCAAGGCCAAGAGCCTTATATATCTGTGTTCCGAAATCATCCAACGTCCACGTGTCATCCGTTTTAGAACAAGTCACCGTCAATGTCGTTTGGTCTGTTTCCGCATTCTTAGCCGCTTCAACCAGCTGCTCGCCGATAAACTTGTTAAGGCTGTCTTCCGAAGAAAGAATGTCTTCGGACACGCTTGTTGCAGCATTCGGAAGATTATAAACCAATGCCGTCAGCATGGTAAGCGGTGTTTTCGATGTAAGTTTAATCTCTGCTGTTGCAGATTTTGCCCCGGAATCGACGGTTATGGCCCCGATGCTGTACGTGAAGCCCTCCAAAATCTCCTGGGCAAATTCATTGTAGTCAATGCCTAATGGCGCAAGAGAGGCATCATTTGCTTCCAGCACTTTGGCAAGCTCTTCGCTGCCGCTGCTCTTAAAAGAGTCCAGCTGAGCTGTTAAACTATCAGTAATCGCTTTCTTTTCTTTTGAATTGCAACCGGTCAAAAACAACATTCCCACAACAAGCATTGCGCAAATCAAACGAGTTAAAGTTTTTCTTTTCATAAAAATCATTCCTCCGATTTAGTGATGAAATACCCTGCTCAGGGTAACATAGCACTACTTTCTTTTTTAATAGCAATTATTCTTAATTTTTTATTCTCTATCAAGAATTATTTTGTATAAACTTCCTTACCTTCGAAATAGACTTTCTCAACTTCACCTTCGTGAATTTCGTCTTTCTCGCAGCTGGAAATATCTTTGTTGATGAAGATGAAATCAGCATATTTGCCGGTTTCAATCGAACCGCGCTCGTCTTCCATCTGAAGCTGCTTCGCGCCGTTAATCGTCATGATGTCCATGGCCTGCTCAACGGAAACGCGCTCGGATGCGTCGGGCTGAAGCACCTCGAAATCCCCTCGGGTGTCGTTTACAGCCACCTCGATGATTCCGGCAACCGTGGTCGGCGCGCCGGAAGCAGAGGGAACGTCTGTCGAAGAGGTGACAAGCACACCGGCATCAAGGAGCGACTGGATGGGGTAGCCCGCCTCGAAGGTAGATTTGTCCATGATCTTATCCACCATCGCTGTTCCCTCCGAGCTCGCTTGAGCAAGCACTCTCCAGTTGATGTTCTCGGCAACATAAATGTGGTGTTCACCCATTCTTTGCTTGTCTTCATCGGTGATGTTTCTGCCGTGGCAAATGCCATTGTAGATGCTGCCGTTCTGCGAGCTTTCTGCATTGATGTAGGCGTTCACCACCTGCTGTGTGGCAGCATCCCCTTGGGAGTGAATGTGCATAGAGATACCGGCCTCGTTGGCAGCCTCCACAATGGCGTCCATCGTGTCATCATCCCACACCTGTGTGCCATGTGTGCCATCTGCATATCCGTCAATCAGCCAACCAGATTTACTTTCGACGGCTTCACCGTCAGCAAAGAGCTTGATGGTGTTGAATTTGAAGTGATCCGTGGGATATTCCTCGGAACACGCCTTTGCCTTTTCCAACTCTGCTTTCCAATCGTCATAAGAGTCGATTTTATAAGCCCCGCTGACCACAACAGAAAGTCCTGTACTCTTATCATATTCGCTCAAAGCATCCAAAAGCTGTGTGCCGAAGTAGTTTGTCCAACCGTCCTGATAATAGGTGTAACCATAGCTGTGAAGCGCATCCTGCATAGCCGTGGCAATGCCCTCGTAGTCGCTCTCCTGCACAATCTGCTCCGTTGCAACGGCGTATTTCAGCAGATAATTCATTGCCATGTCGGAGGCTAAACCCAAAAGCTCTCCATCCTCGCCCTTAGAAAACAGTCCTCCGGCAACCTCCGTGTCCTTCGTGACGCCTGCAACCTCTGCCGCCTTGCTGTTGAAAAATGCATTGTGACCGCTATCGTCGACGATAAGCATGACTTTGTCCTTGCAGATTTCGTCAAGCTTGCTCTTCATGTCAATGTTCCCTTTGACATTTATCATGGCAACATTGTCCCAGCCAAACGTGTAATACACGTTTTGATCCGGATGCGCTTCAACATACGCTTTTGCATTTTCCAAAATCTCGTCTTGTGTTTTACCTGTAACAAAAAAGTTCAGGTAGCTCAGTGCGCCGTAACCAGCATAGTGACCGTGACCTTCGGTGGCGCCTGCCATAACGATGCCTTTGTCGCGATAGTCAACGACTTCTGTTGTACCCTCTTCTATGTATGGCGCAACACCGTCTTCGGAGCCAACATAGATATACTTACCATCTTTGACAGCAAACGCTTCGACATATTCCTGGTTCGAGTTTGATGTGTATATTTTTCCGTAAACAACTGTATCCGCAACAGTTGAAGCGGAAGCGGAAGAGGACGAGGAAGACACATCAGAGCAGCCGGTGAGTCCCGCTAAAGCCATGCATACACATGAACATACGGCAATAGCTCGCTTCATAAAGTTTTTTCTGAATATTTTTTTCATTTTAACCTCCTCTTTTATATAGTCATAACCCTTTTGCCCTTTTTACAGGTTGCGTCATGTCATCTCACACCGTGAAATCGAAGGTAAGCGCATCGTCCTCAAAGAAGACAACCTTGAGCGATTTCTTGTTGCAGTTTGCGGTGGTCTGCCATACGGAGAGCCACTGTGTGCCTTCATCCTTAAGCTGCTGAACAGACTTTTCTCTTTCCTGCGAGCCGGATGCTTCCATCGCTTCAAGAATCGTATCCTTGTACTGATCATCAGCACACATATCAAGCGTAAGCATACCGCCGAAAGCTTCATACTGCTCTCCTACGCCGCTGACTTCGCTACGTGGGTCAAAGAGACAATTATATGGGTCACGCATCTGAGAATATCTGACCTTTTTCATGAGCGCCGTCATGTCATCCGCAGTCTGTACGGATTCGATTTCGGATTCCAGCAGCTCGTATCGTCCGGTGCCGCTTCCGATAATCGCTTTGTCTTTGTACTCTTCATTGACATAGAAATTTGTCTGGCAGTTTTGTCCGTCAGTCCAAATAAGCTTATTGTCGACGAGCTCAAGAACACCGAAGTGACCGCTTTCGTCAGCCATGAAATAGCCGCCGCCCCAGTTTACCTTGCCGTTACTCATGCCGTAAACATTCAAAGAATTGGCAAGCTCTACCGCTTCGTCCACGGTTGCGCATCTTTCTCCCAAATATCTTACCAGCGCGGGGAATGAAAGGCTTACCTCAGCATCAGGATTTGTTCCCGTCGATATTGCTATGCCTGTTTCCTCGGGCTGTTCTTCCCGCATATTCGCTTCAATGTAAAGCCCCTTCTCGTTCATCACGTCCACGGTAAAGAAAAGCAGTGTAAGAAGCTCGTCCTGAGTGACTCCGTTTTCCTTTACATCATCGAAGGTGTGTCCGTCAAAGGTATTATATGCAAGTCCTACAGTCTTATAAAATCCTTCGACATCGGTTTTGATAACATATGCAGGATTGTTGCTGTAATAAAGATCGAAAGAACGTCCGACAACCATATCACCGTCATCGAGGACCTTGCCTATTCCCGAGCAGCCGAATTTCCCGAACATTTCTTTGTTTTTCGCAAGTCCGGCTTCATAGTCTATTTCGGTAATGACCGGAAGCTCGATCACATAGTCTCCGAGCACCTCGCCCATCAAATTGGTGCTTTCGGATATAGTATCCGACGTGCTTTCATCGACTGTTGAATTGGTTGCGGTGCTTGCACACGCCGTAAGGCATACCGCAGCTAATACGGCAGCCAGCGCTGCACGAAAGTGTTTCAGTTTCATTTCTATGCCTTTCTGTTCATGCATATCAAATCTGTATTTTGAGTTTATTATGGGTAGGTTCGTGTAAACGGGTTATTTGTTTTTATAGGTTGTCACACCATCCTTTATGGTCTCCGCGATCCCGACATTGTGTATCTCTCTCGGGTCTATCTCGAAGAGGTTCTTCTCGAATACGGTAAGGTCCGCATACTTGCCGA
>CAVJCN010000198.1:0-4358 GCA_963647945.1 Absicoccus sp.
ACCCTCGGGTCATGGGCATCGTAGCCCCCTCTACCGGCCGGGAAATCGACCAGAACCTTTACTGCTCGCGGCTGGTTCTGCCGATTGAAGAACGGGACTAAATCTCCCCGCGGGAGCAAAGCCCAAGGGAAAACCCCGACGCGGGGCGAGCTTTTAAGGCTTTCTCCCGGGCGGGGCTTTCCGTAATTTTTATGATTTTATTGATTTTTTCGGTTTTCTGTGTTTTTTCGGTTTTCTCGCTTATCTTGCCTTGATGTACTCGGTGACGATGCGAATACATTCCTCCTGACTCAGGCGTGAGGTGTCCAGGGACAGGTCGTAGTTTCTTACGTCCTGCCACTCGGTGCCGGTGTAGTGCTTGTGATAAGCCGCCCGGCTTGCGTCCGTCTTGTCCCGGAGGGCGGTTGCCTCGGCCCTATCGATGCCGTACCGGTTCATGAGCTTTTCGATGCAGTAGTCACGGTCTGCGTGGATGAAAATTCTTACCAGTTCCTTTCTGTCTTTTAGAATATACTGTCCGCATCTTCCGATGATAATGCAGGACTCGTCTTTGTCTGCCACCCGTTTGATGATTTCAGATTGGAAGGCGAAAAGTTCTTCTTTCGTAAGGCGGTCGGGCTGGGGTTGTGATACAAGAGCGCCCTTTGTGATTCCATGTTTTCGGAGGAACTTGTCTTCTAATTTTTCATCGGTGAGGTTGAACAGCGCCTCGCTGATGCCGGTATCTTCCGACGCCATACGAATCAGCTCTTTGTCGTAATACCGAATGTTCAGCGCCTCGGCAAGCCTGTGGGCGATGCCTCTGCCGCCGCTTCCGTATTCCCGTGCGATTGTGATAATATATTTTTCCATATCCGCCTCCTAATCCGCTACTCTCCCAAGTAGGCTTTTTTGACTGCTTCGTCGTTCATCAAATCCTTTGCGTCGCCGCTGAGAACGATTTTGCCGGTTTCCAGTACGTAGGCTCTGTCCGCAACTTCGAGAGCCTTTTTCGCGTTTTGTTCAACGAGCAAAACCGTGGTTCCCGTCTTCTTGATTTCTTCGATGATCTTGAAAACTTCCCCTACGAAAAGCGGAGAAAGTCCCATAGACGGCTCATCCATGAGGATAATCTTCGGGCTTGACATAAGTGCCCTGCCCATGGCAAGCATCTGCTGCTCGCCGCCGGATAAAGTTCCTGCGATCTGGTTCTTTCTTTCTTCCAGACGAGGGAATTTTTCGTAAACCATTTCCAGATTTCTCGCGTATTCTGCCTTATCCTTGCGGGTGTAGGCTCCCAAATCAAGGTTCTTGTACACAGAAAGCTGCTGGAAAATTCGTCTGCCCTCGGGAACATGTGCCATTCCCATTTGGACGATTTTGTGTGGCGGGGTTTTGGTAAGCTCCTGCCCCTCGAATTTTACGCTGCCGGATTTTGCCTTGAGCAGTCCGGTAATGGTGTGCAGGGTGGTGGTTTTTCCCGCTCCGTTCGCTCCGATAAGGGCGATTACTTCCCCCTGGTTTACATCAAAGGAAATCTTCTTGATGGCGTTGATGGCGCCATAGTTGACTTCCAAGTCTCTGATTTCTAACATTGCCATATGCGCGCCCTCCTTACTCGCCTAAATATGCTTTGATAACTTCCGGATTGTTGAGAACATCCTTGGTCTTGCCCTGAGCCAGTACCGTACCGAAGTTCAGCACCGTCAGCTCCTCGCAGATACCCGCTACCAGCCTCATGTCGTGTTCGATGAGCAGCACCGTCATGTCGAAGTTTTCCCGAACAAATTCGATGGTGTCCATCAGCTCCTGGGTTTCGTTGGGGTTCATGCCTGCCGCCGGTTCGTCCAGAAGCAGGAGTTTCGGCGAGGTTGCCAGCGCCCTTGCGATTTCCAGCTTTCTCTGTTTGCCGTAAGGGAGGTTGGCGGAAAGCAGATCCTTCGAGTCTGCAAGCCCGAAAACCTCCAGCAGGGACTCCGCCTTTTCGTTCATTGCCTTTTCGGTTTTGAAATATGCCGGCAGTCTGAATATGCCTGCCGCCGTTCCGTACTTATAATCATTGTGCAGCCCCAGCTTGACATTGTCAAGTACCGAAAGCTGTTTGAACAGTCTGATATTTTGGAAAGTTCTTGCGATTCCCTTTTTGTTTATCTCGATGGTGCTTGCGCCGGTGAGCTTTTCGCCATCCAGAAAGAAATTTCCCTCCGTAGGCTTATAAACCCCGGTGAGCAGGTTGAACGCCGTGGTTTTGCCTGCGCCGTTTGGCCCGATCAGCCCGTAAAGCTGACCTTTTTCTATGGTCAAGGTAAGCTCGTCAACGGCTTTGAGTCCGCCGAAAGAGATTCCCAAATTTTTCGTTTCCAGCATAGCCGTCATGCGCTCACCTCCCCGTTCTTTTTGCCCTTTGCTTTCTTTGCAAAAGCAAGCTTCGCCTTGCATTTTTCTTTGTAAAGCGCAAGGCTTTCGTTGTTGTTTACCAGCATCATCACGATCAGCAAAATCGCGTAAATCAGCATACGGTAGTCGCTGAAGGAGCCTCTGAGAAGTTCCGGAAGGGCGGTCAGAATCACCGCCGCGATGATGGAGCCTCTCATGCTGCCGATGCCCCCAAGCACCACGAATACCAGCACCAAAATCGAAAGGTTGTAGTCGAATTTTACCGCCACGAGGCTGGAAAGGTTGTGTCCGTAGAGAACGCCTGCCATGCCTGCGAACATTGCGGAAATCGAGAAAGCGATGAGCTTGTATTTTGTGATGTTGATGCCCACGGATTCTGCCGCGATACGGTTATCCCGGATTGCCATGATGGCTCTGCCCGTTCTTGACTGAACGAGATTGAGAATCACAATCAGAGTTATTGCAACCAGTACGAAGCCCACAATGTAGTTGGAGTCCCGCGGCGCTCCGGTGATACCCATGGCTCCGTTTATGATGTTTTCCGATGTAAGGTCGTCGATTTCCATCTTGTTAAATGCGTCAACGCCCAGAGCAAAGTGGATTCCCGCGGAGTCCTTTACCAGATAGATATTGTTGACGATGCTCTTGATGATTTCGCCAAAGGCAAGGGTAACGATGGCAAGGTAGTCGCCTTTGAGCCGGAGAACCGGGATTCCGATGAGGATTCCGGCAACCGCCGCCACAGCTCCTCCGAGCAGGATCGCCAGAGGGAATCTCACCCAAACCGAAGTAAGGCTTTCCTGAGTCAGCATACTGAAGGTGCTTCCCACGAAAGCGCCGAGGCACATGAAGCCTGCGTGCCCCAAGCTCAGCTCTCCCAGGATTCCTACGGTCAGGTTTAGGGAAATCGCCATGATCACATATGCGCATATCGGAACGAAAAGTCCTTTTATCAGGCTGGAAGCTCCTGGCATCCCGTTATATATTACACAAAATACGAAAAACGCCAGGACGATGCCGTAGGTGATCATATTTTGTTTGCTTGCGTTGTTCAAAGTTGTTATTTTTTTCTTCATGCCCCGCACCTACACTTTCTCGCGCATCGCTTTTCCAAGGATGCCCGTTGGTTTTACGATAAGCACGACGATCAGCACGCCGAAAACGATGGCGTCCGAAAGCTGCGATGAAATATATGCTTTGCTGAGATTTTCGATGACTCCCAGCAGGATTCCGCCGATCATTGCCCCGGGGATGGAGCCGATTCCGCCGAAAACTGCCGCTACGAAAGCCTTGATGCCCGGCATGGCTCCGGTGTATGGCCCGATAAGCGGATAGGATGAGCAGAGCAAAAGGCTTGCAACCGCCGCAAGAGCCGAGCCGATGGCGAAGGTTACGCTGATGGTGCTGTTTACGTTAACGCCCATGAGCTGCGCCGCCCCTCTGTCCTCAGAAACCGCCTGCATGGCAGAGCCTATTCTTGTGTGGTTGATAAATGTTGTAAGCGCTACCATGATTATCACGGTGGCTGCTATGGTGATGATCGTTTCACCTGTGATAGTAAGTCCTGTGGCAACATGCCAGTCGGGAACATTCAGCACATCCGGAAAGTTTCTGGACGCAGAACCGAAGATGAGCAAAGCCACATTTTGCAGAAAATAGCTGACGCCGATGGCTGTTATCAGCACTGCCAAAGGCGGGGCGTTTCTCAGTGGTTTATATGCGATTTTTTCGATCGAAACACCAAGAACCGTGCATACGATAATCGCCGCGATAATGGCGACTGCCGGTGAAGTGTTTGCCGAAGAAACCGCCGTAAAGATGACAAAACCGCCGATCATGATTACATCACCGTGGGCGAAGTTCAGCATCTTTGCGATTCCGTATACCATTGTATATCCCAGGGCAATCAGGGCGTAAACGCTGCCCAGACTGATGCCGCTGATCAGATACGATAAAAAATTCATAAAAATTACCTCGTCTAA
>CAVJCN010000199.1:0-4348 GCA_963647945.1 Absicoccus sp.
GTGAGCCTGGGGCTCATTGACAGCGTGGGAACCCTTTCAGAAGCATTGAAAAAACTCAGGAGTTTGATAGAAAATAAAAAATAAAGTAATTTTTTACAAAAAGTGGTTGACAAATTATCCCAAAAGAGCTAATATGTAAGCGAAAGGAAGCGATGGTAAAATATGAAAACGATTATTACGGCGATCAATTTAACAAACAGGCAATACATGAGAGATATTGCCAGAGGGCTTGCGGAGGTTTCTCCGGGACTTGAAATATTCATAATTGAAAACAGGTTCTATTATGGGGATTGCAATTTAGATGATTTCGACATTGTAATAACAGACAGGGGCGAGTTTAAAAGTTATAATCCCAAGGTGATCGGGCTGGAAGGCAGAGGAACTTATAATTTTGACACCGACTATGGCAATAACGGCCAAATGCTGAGTAAATACGCCACAGCGTCGGAAATTTTTAAAACAATCGTAAGGACATATGAAAGAAACAATAACCTGGCTTTCAGCAGCGAAACGGCGGATAATATGCAAATTGTTTCATTATACTCCTTGATTGGAGGCAGCGGCGTTTCAGCCGCTGCCGTGACAATAGGCAGACAAATATCAATGGCCACAGGCAAGAAAGTTTTGTACATGAATATGGGCGGCAGTCTGCAGTGGAAAGTTTATGCATATGAGGCGGAAGAAGCCTTAAGACCGGTAAAGGAGCTGCCCCATATGATTGAAAACAATGTTTTGCACAGTATGGACAGCTATATTTCCACGGACAAATACGGTCTTAAATATTTGGACAGAACGGAGAAAGCCGAGATCATACTCGATAAATTGCGGGAAATGCGGATATTCGATATTGTGATTTTGGATATGCCGCCCCAGGACTTAAGAGTAGATTTTGACAAAGTTTGCCTGATACATAATGACCAAGATGTCAGAGCGAAATATTATTCTGATGGTAAGCCGAATCTTTTGAAGGGAAAAGAGCTGATCCAAATAGCAAATCGCAGCATAAGGGCAGACTGCGAAGACGGCATTATCAGAATACCGGAGGATAGAGAGAGTTTTGTTGCCCGGGAAAAGGGAATCGAGATTCTGCTTGACGGAAACTATGCCGCAAGAATCGGAAAGGTTTGGGAGAAATGGATATGAGCATTGGGGCAAAGAATTTTGCCGAGGATAAGCTGAAAACAGTCAGAGAAAGGCTGGGCCGCGAGAAGGGAATTGACGATTTTAAGGCGATGAAGCTGATTATACAGACAATTTTTGACGACGAGCAGAGCCTGAAATTTTCCCATGAAGAGATAGAAGAAGCCATAAGAAAGATATTTTACAAGACAAGGCGCAGGCTGGGAATTTTACATCCCCTCATCGAAGACGCGGATGTCAGCGAGATTATGGTAAACGGCCCGGACAAAATATTTGTGGAGCGAAAGGGCAAAATAGAAAAATATCCCATGCAATTTGACTCCACGGAGGAGCTTGAAGAGGTTATGCGCAATATCGCAGGAGAGGTGCATAGGGAAATAAACGAGCGAAGTCCCATCGTTGACGCAAGGCTTGCGGACGGTTCCAGAGTAAACGGCGTATACAAAAATATCGCCCTGAATGGGCCCATATTGACCATAAGAAAATTTTCCGAGAACTATATGCGGATGGAAGATTTGGTGGGAAACGGCACCTTGACCGAGGAGGCGGCTTGCTTTCTAAAAGAACTTGTGCGCAACGGATACAATATTTTTGTGAGCGGCGGAACATCTTCCGGTAAGACGACGCTTCTAAATGCCCTTGCGGAGGCTGTGCCCGGCGATGAACGGGTGATAATCATAGAGGACTCCGCGGAACTGAAAATGAAGTCAATTGCCAATATCGTTCATATGGAATGCAGAAACAGCAATTCCCAGGGGGAGGGCCGCGTCAGTATGTCCGACTTAATCAAGTCCAGCCTGAGAATGAGGCCAAACAGGATAATTGTAGGAGAGGTCAGAGGAGAAGAGGTTATAGATATGCTCCAGGCGATGAATACAGGCCATGACGGCAGCCTTTCCACGGGACACGCCAATTCGGTGGAAGGTATGCTTAAAAGGCTGGAATCCCTTTATCTTGCGGCAATGCCAATAAGCGTGGATTCCATAAGGGAGCAGATCGCCGAGGGAATCGACATAATGGTGCATATCAAGCGGCAAAAAAACGGTAAGAGGCAGGTTACGGAGATAACAGAGCTGTGCGGCTGCAAAAGCGGAGAATTTACACTTAACAAGATCATGCAGCTTGACGAGAATATGCGCCTAAGTTACAGCGGAGAGGGAATAAGAAATGTCAAAGGAATTAAAACTCAATGAAAAGGAAAAGGCAATATTTTTTTCAGCAGTTTTGAGCATAGCAGCGGCAGTGGGAATTTTGTTCTATGACAGCCTGATAGTCAGCGGAGTACTTGCAGCTGCCTTTTTCACGACACTGCCAAGGTATAAAGAGGGAGTTTACAAAAAACATCAGCAGGAGCTTCTGAGCCAGTTCAGAGATCTGCTATATTCCATATCCGCTTCGGTTTCCTCCGGGCGCAACATGGCAGAGGCACTGAAAGAGGCAAAGACATTTTGCGGGGCATCCTACGAAAAAACAGATTACATAATGATAGAACTCGACCATATGACCGCAATGCTTGAAAACGGCAATGCAACGGATACGGAAGTGCTTTATGATTTTGCCGGGAGAAGCGGCCTCGGGGATATAGAAGATTTTGCCGGAGTATATGAAAATTGTAAAATAAGCGGGGCGAATCTTAAACAGGCAATAAATTCCGCGGTACAGCTCATAGGCGACAAGATTGAACTGGAGGGCGAACTTAAAACATTGCTTTCTCAGAAAATTTTTGAGGGCAGAATTATTGGCATTTCACCGTTTATAATCATGCTGATGATTCGACTTACGGCACCGGATTATATAAAACCCATGACGGAAAGCACCCAGGGCCTTGTTATAACAACTATAGCGGTAGCACTCATGTTTATGTCGGCGTTGATGACAGAAAGGATAAATAAAATTGAAATCTAAGATAAAAAAGACAATGGAAAAAAACCGTAACGACATTGTGATGACTCTCCCCGGCTTTATAAATCAGCTTTTGCTTCTTATGAACAGCGGAGTCATACTTAGCGATGCCTTTTGCAAAATCGCCGAGGGTTACGGCAACCTTGACAAGAAGCGGCAAAACTATTTTACGAATCAGGTTTACAATGTGTATGCTGCTTCCCAGAGCAACGGAGAAAATGTTATATACGGCTTTTGTAAGTTCGCCCGCTCTTCCAATGTAAAAGAGCTTACAAGGGTTTCGGCAATTCTAACGGAAAACATGAACAGGGGAAGCGACCTGTGGGAAAAACTCGCAGAGCAAAGCGAGTTTCTGTGGGAGGAAAGAAAACGGGCGGCACTGGGCCGAATCAGAATCTCCGAGAGCAAAATGAGCTTTCCTCTGGGGATCCTGCTTATAGCCCTTATTATGATAACGGCAGCACCGGCAATGCTTCAAATATAAAATGTTAGGAGGTAGTAGAATGAGATTTTTAAACAAACGAGGAATGGAAATGGTACAGGTGGCAATTCTTGTTGCAATTGCAGTTACCCTGGGACTTATATTTAAGGAACAGATTACGAGCTTTGTGAATAATACTTTCGGCTCTCTCAGCAGCGCTAAATTTTAGACAGGCATAAGGGCGTGAGAATATGAGAATAATCGAGGCAACCCTGATAGTGCCCCTGACTCTTTTGATAACAGCCGCACTCATAGGTCTGACGATGAAGTTTTATGGGGATCTGAATAAACAAATAGAGGCCCATGCTACTGAGAGAAAAGAAATATACAAGGTTTCGGAAACAGTTGCCATAAGATTGCAGGACAGGCTGAGCTATGAAATTTACGGAGCGGAAAAAGAGAAAAATCGGAATGAATAAAAAGGGTTCATACGCCATTTTGGCTACAATACTGTTTTCATCTATTATGATCCTTGCGGCTGCCGCCGTGCATGAGGCAGGAGAAAACGCAATCGGCAGCACGGTGGACAACTTCGGACCGCTGTGGGGAAAAAGCATTTTGGCAGAGTATGATCGTAATCTGAAAGAAAGATATGGTATTTTTGCCTTTAACGGCAGCAAACTTCAGGTTGAAGAAAAACTTAAGGATTATATATCATTCTCATGCAAAGACAAAAAATATATTGATTTTCAGTCCTGTGAATGTGAGCTGGAGGAATATGAGCTGCAAAAAACAGAAAATTTTTCATCTCAGATAAGGGAAGCGGTGTTATATGACGCAAAGCCAAAACCCCTTGAAAGGACAGGGGGCACGGAGGATGAAGAC
>CAVJCN010000200.1:0-4343 GCA_963647945.1 Absicoccus sp.
GGCATTGGGGATACCCTTGATCAAATTTGTGTCAACAAAGGCGGTGTAGTCGTCATCACTGTTACGCATAAGCACCAGCATGTGCCACGCGCAGAGATCTAAGACCGTAAGGCCAGTGATGGGCTCGTCACGGGTTGCGCGAAGGATCTCTTTGTGGAAAGAGCTCTTTGGAAGCATCAGCTTTTCGTTTTGCTCTACCACAGCACAAATACACTGGATCTCGGGGAAAAGCACATCCATGAGGGGAGAAAGTGCGGAACTCTGTGGACTGGCAGCGTTTAGCTGAAGCCCCTTCATAACATGGTGCGTTCCGTCGAACACAAAGTCACCGTCATTGGAGAAAAGCACATCCCGGCAGAACCATTCCGCTACTCGGAAAGCATCCAGTTTTCCGTCTTTTCCTTTGTAATTGGCAGGAATCTCTGTATCTGATGCAGATGCTTGTCTTGCCTGCGCTTCGGTGCAGCTATTATCATCTAATGCCGCCATACCAGACAGCAACTCTTCTAAATTCTGTTCAAGCCTGTCATAGTCCATGGATGATGAGCGCAGCGTAGCCATATACAAATGATGGCGCGTAATCATCACTGCCGTATACGTTGTCCGACCCAAAATACCGGAAGTAAAGTATCCCGCTTTGAGAAAGGGAGCATTGTTGACAAGGCGGTATCTTCTCCGAAAATCCCCCAATCCAAGGGTCTTTGTGCCTGCGCTCTGCCCATTGAAGCTAAAGTCCATGCTGATGGTTTGGTTACTGGCGGTTTCCGATGCACTCCGCAGGAATTCATCGAAGTCGGTATCTAATTCTTTGGCACCGGCGGCAACATTCACTTCATGTGTAGCCCTAAATGGCAAAATGACTTCACAATCCGTCCCATCCGGAATGAAGAATGCGCCATCTGTGTAGTCACTCAACCTCTCTGCCGTCTTGATAACAGTAAGAACCGACGCATCACTTGCAGCATTTTCATCAATACAATAACAGTAGCCGTATGGAATGTGAATTGAAAAGTCTCCCAACACCTGAATGTTTTTTCCGCCCCTATTGACGCCATAAACGATCATAAATATGTCCTCCTGTCACAATTGATAATCGCTGTATATCAACAGTGTGTGCATTAAATAAGTCGGTTGCGTCTGGCCTCGGATAATATCTCGTCCGGGCTCATGCTTTTGATACGATCAAGGTCTCCATACGCCCCGTGGCAGAAACGCGTAGCTGTGCCGTAATAGTCGTATAACTGACGGCGTGCGTATCTGACATCATCCAAATACGCTTGCCGCTGGCGGCGTTCCTCCTCCCATTCCGCCTGTGCCTCGGAGGCGTTTTTGCTGCCCGAGAATGCTTTTGCCGGGAGAGTACCTCCCGCAATTGCCTTGGGTTCATAGTCAAGGTCGTTTCTGTCGATTTTCAGCCACTTAGAGTCAGCCGATTCAACGACGAAGCAGGAAATTGGCTGCATGGAAAGTTCGTAACTCATGTATAGATTTTGCTTTGCTCTTGTTACCGCGACATAGAACAGCTTGCGTTCGTCCTCCAGGTCGCTTTCGTACTTGGCCTTGTTCTGCTCAAACGAACCGCCCAACACATGCCAGTATTTCTTACCGCCGCGCGCAGAAATCGGAAATTCCCGTTTCATGAGTTCAGGGAGGAAAACGCTGTGAAACTCCAAGCCCTTTGCCTTGTGAACGGTCAGCACCTGTACAGCGTCGGTGTTTGTATCCTGTTCGCGGAAGCTGTGATGCTTATAGACTTGAGCTGCCTGAGTGCCGAGAAATTTTAAAAGGTCGTTTATGCGACGCGACAACTGCCAGTCTCCATAGATCTCATCATAGTCATCCAAGATCACCCGCATGGCTGAGATGTCTGCTTTTCGTATGGCCGCGTCCAGGGCTGCGTCGTCTAAAAACGATAACTCTTGCAAAAAGCCACACAGTATGTCGCCGAGCCGCGGTTTTCCGCTTCCGGAGCATCCACGCAAAAACTTGAACCCGGCGGTAATCTCCGGGCGGCCCGCAACATCTTTCCAGCAGGCGTATAGCTTCGCCTTGTCAACGCCGTCGGCAAGGATTTGCAGCGTGTCCACAAATCGACCGCAATACTCACCAGTAAAGAAGTGCTCTGCGCTGTCCGATTCAACCGGTATACCGGCCTGCTCCAACGCAGCGGATACCGGCGCAATGATCTTACCCTTGCGCACCAAAACCGCCATCTCTCTATATGGTATCCCTGCTTCATGCAGGGATAGGATCCTCTCCGCAATCTCGCTATACTGCGCTTCCTTATCCTCACAACGAAATGCCTCGGCATTTGACGTCAACTCGGCGCGTGCAGATATCATGGTTTTGGCAAGTCGCCGCTTGTTGTGGGAAATGACCTTGTCCGCGATATTCACGATCCCCGGCGCGCACCGATAGTTTTCCTCCAACTTTACCTGATGTACATCGCTGTATCGCTCAGCGAAGGAGATCATGTTGTCGGCGTTACTGCCTCTGAATTGATAGATGGTCTGATCATCGTCACCTACCACGCAAATGTTAGCACCGAGTTCTGCAATCTGTCGGATCAGTTTTTCCTGCAGATCGTTGACGTCTTGATACTCGTCCACCACTAAATACCGAACCTGTGACACATACCCTCTGACCGCAGGATTTGACCTGATCTGCCGCAGTGCTTCAAAAAGCATAAGGGTGAAATCAATGTAATTATGCGCGTACAGGCATCGGATATATTTCTCCAGCGCCGCTTTCTGCTGCGTCGTCCATGCGTCCGCCTGCTCGTAGGCATCGACCATTTTATCAATGCACTGTCGGAACAACTCTATGTTGCGGGGATAGTTTTCCAGACACAGATCCGCCATGCCACATTCCCGATGGTATCGTGAAATAAACAGATAGTTCTTTGCGGAGTCCAACGTCCGCAGATTTTGAAATCGCTCCACATGCGCCTTGAGCAGGTGATAGCAAAAGCCGTGGATCGTTCCGATATACATTCCGCTGATATCTGCCGCAGATTGTTCTTGCAGGGCGCAGGCAATACGGGTCTTCATAGACTCTGCCGCTTTCTCCGTAAATGTGAATGCCACAATATTCTCTGGCTTTACATCCGGCTTACTTTGCAGGATATTGGCGATTCGGCGCGTGATGACCTCTGTCTTTCCGGCACCCGCACAGGCGATGATTTGCAGGTTACGTTCTATCTCCGCAACTGCCTCCTGCTGCTTCGCGGTTAGCTTTACCGTATCGGCCATATTATCCACCATATCCCCTCAATGCATCGCAAAGGGACTTATTGGCTTCCGCTTTTTCAAGTGCTGTTTTCCCTTCGTCGATTTTAAAATGCGCAAGCAGGAATTCCCGATGGTTGTTGTCAAAATCGAACTCCTCTGCCGTCTCCGCTGCCACATCCAAAAGATCTAAGAGTCCATTGGGAATTTTACGCATTCCCGTGTATCTGGCAGCACGGGAGAGCAGCTTCCATTGTTCCCCCAACGCATCAGTAGATACAAGTACATCATCGCCGACGAAGGCAAAGAACCTTGTCATAACAAGATCCACATCCTCCGCCGCTTCAATCTCATTGAGAGGGATTCCCGATTCTTTTGCGGCAGATCTCCGAGCATCATCTCCGACATCCCAAGGGCGAATAAGGGAAACAAAGGTGTCTACAGTTTGCCCACCGCGCACCTTAACGGCGGCAACCTGATAGATACTCTTCGCGGATACTGCTGAGAAGGCAGAACTGCACCAGAATGCACAGTAGTCCGTAGGACACTTACCCTTGTATTCTTTGGCAGGCGCGAATTCGTTCTCCGGAACTTTTGTGGGTTTGGTTTCAACGCGAGGGTACTGAATTCCTCTTTCGTCATAGAATCGTGCAACGATTCGACGCCGAGCCTCTGTTGTCGGCCAATATGGTTTTTTGGTGCGATACTTCTGCGTGGTCTCTTTTTGCCTTTTCATTTCAGCAAGCAGCCCATCTCGAGAAAAATATAGGAGTTTTCCTCTGACTGTATCTTCACAATGGGTATATGCCTTATCCGCCATGGCATCTGCCAAGTCATAATCCCCGATCATGGAGAAGTATTTTGCCGCCGCTGCATATAATTCGCAGCAGAGATCATCACTCTTTACGATCAGGTGACACCACTTTTGTGCAGCCACAAGGTTATCAGGGGTGTAGAACCTGACAAGCTCATACAGCACATCCTGAGAGTGGATGTCTGCCATGTCGTGTGCCTGTAGATAGCGGAGCGCTGTATCTTCAAATCGGCCGTCCTTGGACATTCGGAAATACATACAGGTGTAGTATTCTGTTTCCTGTGGTTCGAACTGTGCAAGAA
>CAVJCN010000201.1:0-4342 GCA_963647945.1 Absicoccus sp.
ATGACTTCTTTTTTATTCATAAAATACTTCTCCTATCTCAATATTTGAAATTTGTCAATATATCTCCCGATATATTTTTATTATTTATCTTAATACCTTTGCAGGTATCAATTCATTGTTAATAAATCAATTGCCTTAATTATCCATACACTTACCCTATCAGTTCTCGCTGGATCTATGTCCTTACATTCCTTCATTCTGTTTTATGGATAAAGGTACAGGGTAGACTTTTGCTTAGTTGCTGCCTCTTTGGGCTGATGGAGGAATCCTCCTTATCCCTGTACCTGTATCGGCACTATAAATCTGTTAAGCCGCCTGTAGCTGACTCTTTCTATAACTTCCGAAGACAAGCTCCGGTTCATAATAAGATTTCTTTTTCGACAATGTAAAGATTAAGGTCAGTACCTTTTTGCTGATAACTACCAGTGCCTGCATCTTTTTCAACGGATTATTCTCACGCGTTTTCAGGTAGTCGTATAACTGACGCATCTCTTTATTAGTTGCCACCATTGTCAGGGAAATCTGATACAATACGCTGCGCAGATTCTTTCTTCCGCGTTTTGATATACAGGTTCCACTCTTGTTTTTCCCGGAGCTGTCCTCTATCAGATTATATCCCGCTAAACGGCTCATCTGTCTTGCGTCCTCAAAACGTAATGGGTCTCCCAGTTCTCCTAAACACGTCGCCAATGAAACCACTCCCATCCCGGTTATGCTTAACAGATACTCTGATATCTCCGTTTTCTTCAATGCTTCTGCCATTTCAGTTTCCAGTGCTTCCAGTTGACTGCTTACCAGCTCCAGTTCTTCCATTAGCTGCTGTATCTTGAAACGTGCAGCATATTCACCATAATCAACACCTATGCTGTCTTTGGCAGCTTCTATCAGCTGTGTAGCCTTTTTTCTGCCAACTGTCTTTTTCACTGCTTTTTTGATTTCTTCCAGCACACCTTCTTCCCCTAATTCCAATACGAACTTAGGAATAGGGCATACTTTCAAAAGATGCATGGATGCTTTCCCCTTAAAAGGATGCTTGAATACGCTTTCAAACTCAGGAAAATATTCGTCCAATACCGCCGTAATTGTATTCATAATGGATTTCTTTCTCTTATTCATGCTATGCCTGGCTGTTGTAAGTCCACGCAATTCTGCATAAACATCATGAGGAAGATAGGTTTCAAAATATCGTCCATCCTTAATCAGTCTCGCTATGGTAAGTGCATCCTTTTTATCAGATTTAGTCTGGCTGTTATCATCCAGTTCCTTTGCCTTTTTTGTGTGATACGGATTTACCAGTACAACCGTGATTTGCGCCTGTTTTAACAGGAAATTTGCAAATGCCTTCCAATAATGTCCAGTCGGCTCCATTCCCACGATAATTTTATTAAAATCTTCCTTCTTGCAGATTTCATAAATCCTTGCTAAGATTGCATTGAAACCATTTCGGTTATTTTCAAATTTAAGAGCTTTATCATGCTCAATACCACGGCAGTCTACAAATCTTGCCCACTGGTTATGCTTTGCAATATCAACACCGACAATTAAGGTTTTGAATGTGATTGCTTCAAGTTTCTCATTGGAATGGTTTTTCTTTTTCATTTGCTAAAAATCTCCTTTGTGCTGATGTATTTAAAAGTTGCCAAACTTTCTTACATCATACAGGGAGATTTTTTTAATTGTCAAATTTCATGTTCTATAGGAATGCTTGCGTTAGTATTGTACCGTAGGTTGATGTAAAGTTCCAATGTGCAATAGGCTTGTCCTATGCAACATCGGGAACAGCAGCATAGATGTTGATTGTTCTCACGCTGCCACGCTTAACTACCGTCGGATGCTCGGAGAAGTCTACTTTATTATTTTCACCGTACTTCAACACCTTGTCCGAGGTCTTTAAGCTATGTACCCAAAGTCCACGAAACGCAGAATTATGAGCGGAATTTGCGCTGTGGAACATTTCCGATGCTTCTCTGGGCACGGAGGAACTGGGACACCTCGAAATGGTGGGCACCATCGTCCACCAGCTCACTCGCAATCTGTCCGAGGAGGATATCAAGACTGCTGGCTTTGACGCCTACTTCGTCGATCACACCACGAGTGTCTACCCCACTGCCGCCTCCGGCTTCCCGTGGTCTGCGGGCTCCATCGGTGTCACCGGCGACACCATAGCCGACCTGACCGAGGATCTGGCAGCAGAGCAAAAGGCTCGCCTGACCTACGACAACATTCTGCGCCTGTCCGACGACCCCGATGTAAACGATGCCATTAAATTCCTCCGCGCCCGCGAGATCGTCCATTTCCAACGCTTCGGCGAGGGTCTGCGCTTGGCGAAGGATCGCCTCAGCGAGAAGAATGTCTACTTCATGAACCCATCCTTTGACGCCTGAGACGAAAAAAAGCAAGCAGCTCCCGCTTGTCGGGGGCTGCTCGTTTTTGGCCGAATGCTTCAATATATCGTGTCGGCTTGTGGAATAATTCACAATATATAGGGCATTCCTGCCGCCTCTCCTTGTGGAATTGACGATACAACCCCATGAATTTTTGGTGGATTCACCAAAAATCAGTGCTATGCCGAATTCCCCCCTCCCTCTTTATTTACTTTGAAGCAAAATTGTGCTTTAATAAGACTGTGACTTCAGGCGCACTGCGCCGAAGGAAATTTGAGGAGGAAAGATAGAATGGTACAGTTTGCAAGCAGAATGAATTTGCTCAAGGGCTCCGAGATTCGTGAGCTGCTCAAGCTCACCGCCCAGCCCGACATCATCTCCTTTGCCGGAGGTATGCCCGCCCCCGAGCTGTTCCCCGTGGAGCAGATGATGGCGGCGTCCGAAGCCGTTCTCAAGGAGAATGGCCGCGTGGCACTGCAATATTCCAGCACCGAGGGCTATCCCCGTCTGCGTGAGCAGATCGCCGAGCGTATGCTGGCGAAGAACAACATCCACACCGACAAGGATCACATCCTCGTCACCTCCGGCTCTCAGCAGGGTCTGGACTTCTCCGCCCGTGTGTTCCTGAACCCCGGCGATGTTGTCCTGCTGGAAAGCCCGTCCTATCTGGGTGCGGTCAACGCTTTCAAGGCGTGCGAGCCGAAGTTTATCGAGGTTCCCACCGACGACGGCGGCATGATCATGGAGGAGCTGGAGAAGATCCTCGCCACCACCGAGCGCGTGAAGATGATCTATGTCATCCCCGATTTCCAGAACCCCACCGGCCGCACCTGGGATCTGGATCGCCGTCATAAGTTCATGGACATCATCAACAAGTACGAGATCCCCGTTATCGAGGACAACCCCTACGGCGAGCTGCGCTTCGAGGGCGAGTACATGCCCGCACTTAAGAGCCTTGACACCAAGGGTCTTGTCGTCTACCTTGGCACCTTCTCCAAGATCCTCGCCCCCGGCTACCGTCTGGGCTGGGTCTGCGCCGAGGATGAGATTCTCTCCAAGTACAACTTCATGGAGCAGGCCGCATCCCTGCAGGCATCCACCATCGGCCAGATGGAGACCTCCAAGTGGATCGACATGTTCGATCTCGACGCCCATGTCAACACCATCCGCGAGTGCTATAAGAAGCGTCGCGCCGTCATGCTGGAGACGCTGGCCAAGGAGCTGCCCGAGCCCTGCACCTTCACCCGTCCCGACGGCGGTCTGTTCGCGTGGGTCGTCCTGCCGGAGTACATGGATGCCAAGGAGCTTCAGATGAAGTGCCTTGCCAAGAAGGTCGCGTTCGTGCCCGGCGGCTCGTTCTTCCCCAACGGCGGCCACGAGAACACCCTGCGTCTGAACTACAGCTGTATGCCCGAGGAGAAGATCGTCGAGGGCATCACCGCGCTGTGCCAGACCATCCGCGAGAATCTGCGCTGAGGCGCACCACCAAGGAGCGACGCACCACATGAAGCATGTAAAGGTCCTTATCGGAAACTATGGCAGCGGCAAGAGTGAGCTGGCTCTCAACTTCGCTATGCAGGCGGCCGCCCGCGGCGACAGGACGGAGCTGCTGGATCTGGATATGGTGAACACCTACTTCCGCCTCACCGAGCGCGGCAAGCTGGTCGAGCAGAAGGAGATACGCCTTGTGTCCCCCAACTTTGCCTGCTCCGGCATTGAAACGCTCTCCCTCCCTGCCGAGGTGTCGTCCGCTTTTGTTCTGGACTGGGATACGGTGATATTTGATGTCGGCGGCGACGATGTGGGAGCCACGGCTCTCGGCCGCTACCATCAGGACTTCGTGGATCTCGAGCCGGGCACGCTGGAGGTACTGAATGTGGTCAACATCCGGCGGCCTCTGGCGGGCACGGTGGAAAAGCTCCTGCGCCTGCAGGAGGGTATGCAGACCCACGCCCGTC
>CAVJCN010000202.1:0-452 GCA_963647945.1 Absicoccus sp.
ATCTATTTCCTTAAGTTCACAAATCTTTTTCTCATCTAATTTTATTCCCTGACCGCTAATTTCCACCTTGTCATATCTTGATTTGTTCCACACAAATTCATGGACATTATTATCAAATTTTTTCTTCTTACACTGAAACCAGATAATCCAAATCAATGCAACAACAGAAATCCCCATTCCTACATAAAACATCGGATAACTTTCTACAAAATAACAGCCGAGTGATGCCAAAAATAATACGGGTGTCATTATATAAACAATTTTCCTTCTTTTATTTGTTTTGAGTTCTTGATATGGCAGAGCATATTCTAATGAAAGCATATGCTCCAATGCTTTTCTATCTTCATTTGTCATAATAGACTTTATAATCATTTTTACACCATCCTTCCATTGCCAAATTTCTTCGAAATCTTTCTTTTCCTCTTTTTCATCCATGAATTCCGGTTTGTATT
>CAVJCN010000202.1:462-4328 GCA_963647945.1 Absicoccus sp.
ACACCAAGTATACAACCGATACAACTCAAAACCACATAAAGTCCACCAAGCGTATATTGCTTACCGCCAAAAAGATTGTATGCC
The DNA here is from genome assembly GCA_963647945.1 of Absicoccus sp. Lineage (GTDB taxonomy): Bacteria > Bacillota > Clostridia > Peptostreptococcales > Anaerovoracaceae > CAG-238. Next base: position 547 of record CAVJCN010000202.1, read on the forward strand.
TCCAGAGAAAATGTTGAAAATGTGGTAAAGCCACCACATATTCCTGTTTTCAAAAACAGAATAGTATTGTCAGATACCTTATGCTTACTTGTAATACCGACAATAAATCCAATCAAGATTGCTCCAATTATGTTTGTTACTAATGTTAGTATCGGAAAGTCTGACTTAACAGGAATAAGGCTAATGGCGTATCTTGCCATCGCTCCTATTGCTCCGCCCATTGCCACAAATATAAATCCCATATTTTCTTCCTTTCTAATCTAAGAAAATGGGCAATCCCGATTGGAATTGCCCACTCAATGTACAAATTATGCGATTTTTCAGCGTCTGCACGATTTCTTGCATCAAATGATGTAAGTTTGATGTAAATCACTGATTTTTAGGTTTTATCAAAGTCCGCAAACCCGCATAAACACTGGTTTTTTGGCACTTTTTATTTCTCTAATGTCTTCATCGTCGGGATAAGATTCCTCACATGGAATAGCTGTGTAGAAGCCCTGTTAATACTGTGCTTTGCTTACAGGTCACATTTTCCCGTGTGTGATAACTCTGTACATTTCCCTGCTGAAAGCATACACCATAGTGGTGCTCCAAGTGGTGTATGTGGTGCAACTCCAACCTTTCGCACCTCCGAAAGATTGTAGTTAATATTATAACAGTAGAATCTCAGAATTTCAATGGGTTTCAGGTCGTCCCGTAAGGAATCTAGAAAAAACTTCAATACTCTGCTTACATTCACTCTTTATATTGTGCCCGTCTAAAGCGTAGCTATAAACGGATATGCAAAATTCAATCCCGTACTACGCCACGCCGTTAATCCTCTATCACAAGACAATTTACCTTTCCACTGAACGCTGTACAGGCATCTATGGCAATAATTCCGGGACCATAATAGGGAGAGAAGTCCGCATCTTCTCCAAACTCGGTCCCCTTGTGTTCGTATTTGCTATGGCCATACGAAGTATGCCAGTGTCCGCAAACAATGGTCTTATTCTCATCTGCAGTCTGTGCTGCATCCATGCCATTGAACCATCTTGCTTGATTCCATTGCTCACGGTCTGCTTCTCTCCAAGAAGAAATATAGCTGTAGCTTTTATCCCTGTTCGGAATGCTTGGTATCCAGCCATGCGTGAAAACATAGTGTTCCGTCTCAAAGTAATCAAGCATCGCTGGGATAATCTCTTTGTAAAACGGTGTGTCTTTCGCTGCGTCGGCAAAATCATAATGGCGTATAGATGCCATCACTGGATCAAAGCCCGTCAACTGGAGTGCAGTATCATAAGTTCCGTTTGATTTGTGATAGCTATATGGCATCCCTGCATCCGTGGTCACAAGCTCCACAAATAGGTCCTCGTGGTTTCCACGAATGAGAATTATCTTGTCTTGCTCCATCTGCTCCAATATGAACTGCTGAAGCTGTTTCGCTTCATGCCCTCGATCAAATAAATCTCCGAGCATGATTAACTTATGAGGAGTTGTATCGGAAAAGAAGCCTGCCTTTTCCAAAGCAGACTTCATCTGCGTATAGTATCCGTGAACATCGGAGATAACATAGTAGCGCATAATCCCTTATTCTTCGCCTCTGTTTTCCTTGGATAGTCTGTCGGCCAGAATCAGCTCTTTCATCTTAAAGCAGAGCCATTCATCAATGGTCAGATCAAGCTCGGCAAGGGCAATCACCAGCCGCTTCATCTCATTCTTATCAATTCCAAAGTCAATGCTAATTGTATCGTAGTTCTTCGGAAGCTGCAAGATATATCGTGCCTCGTTGCGTTCATATCGCCTGAGTAATTCAGGCTGATCCTCAAAAAACTCTCTGACGAAATCGTTCATGACTGCGCCATCCCTTTTTGTGTACGAAGACTGACGCCCTCAACTAACGAGAATACTGCTGTATTCTTCTCTTCCAGAAACTCGCCGGATAAAACATATGTCTTTGAAGTGTCCATCTGGTTTGTCCGCATGATACCATGAACAAATTGCTTGCTGTTGATCCTCATGACGCATCTGTGATCGGTGAACAGTTTCAGCGGAACTCGGAAAGCCATCACATCATCCTCATCACAAGGGAAAACGCTCAAAGAATCATGGCTGTCTGAAATTTTAATTGAGACATGGCTCGGCTTTCCCAAGGCTTTTATAACGCCCTTGCCGATACTGATACAGCAGCGAGCGCCTTGCAGCGTCATTTCGATTGGGTACATTCTATCCTCATTCGTTGTTTCGGACATCATCGTCACCTCCATTTCCAATAATCGTGCCAAACAAAGTCTCCCGTTTCTTCTCCTGCTCCTGCATACTGATGGAAGCAGCCAGCTCTTCAGAAACTGTAGCGGGAACAGCGCCTCCGCTGGTGTCCATGTATCCGGATAGTGATTCGAAGCTGCTTCGTTGCTGAAGGGCTTCATAATCCGAATAACTCCTGCCCAACTTCATGCGGATCTCATCAGGATAGTATTTAACAATGCGTTTCTTCATTTTGCCGGTGTGCTTGTCAAAGTACTCCTCCGGCAGCGGATCAAACATAACAGCGGATGCAAGATCAAATACCAGAACCAGCCCTCGCTCAGAATTGGCAAGCCGTCCGTAGACCTTATACCGGCAATCCTTATTCCAGTTCATCATCTTATAAATGCTCTGGACATATTCCGGGCAGGATATAGAACGGTTGACCCACTTATCTTTCTTTAGTCTTGCCCATTCAATCGAAGAGATTTCTTCTTCCGCACAGATGGCCACAACCATTCGCTTTTTATTCTCACTGAGCATAGGAAGGACATGCTGTACACCCTCAAACAGCCGGATCGCTGACATACTAAATTCCATTCTGTTTGCACGAATACTCACAGCCGGTTTCTTAATCATGGAGAAGAACATTTTGGGCGGAACGACATAGTCATCGAGCGATTCAAACTCGATGGCATTTTTCTTGCCCAGTCGTTCTTGAACCAATTGATGAATTAGCTCCTGCTCCTTGGGCGTGTACCCTTCGGTTTTATCTCCCGTTATCGAGCTTTCTGCATCAGCGAGAAAGGAAAAATTATCGTTATCCATATTGTCCTCCGGTTACATTGCCTCATAGATTTGTTCTAATTCATCTTCAAGCTCTCCGTGTGTAGGGATTACTCCTATAAAAGGGTTCACTACTTTTGTACCATGGTTGCGAATATCTGCTGAAGACACCGCATCAAGGACACGCCCTCGTTGCTGTTTGATCTCATAACTGACACCAACTTGTTCCTGCCAGTTCTCAGGGTAAGCGATTCCTGCCACCAAACCAGCAGCACCGTCACACTCGCTTTCCTTATAGGGAATGTACTTTACGGTTGAATCTGAGTTATCCATAGCATCAAGGTTCTTTTTATCCTTTCCAACCAAAATCTGCGGTTCATCAAGAAAAAAGAAAATGATCCTTTCGCCCCCTCTGACACGGGTCACACCTCTGAATCTGAATTTATACTTTCTCATCCAATCGAGCTTATCATAGACGGCGTTTGAGAATGCGGAAGTACATAGTTGAAGACCCGACTTTTTCGTTTCGTCCCATAGCACCGCATTGGGGTTTGTGGCATTGCAGCTTCGTACTGCGATTACTTCCAGTACCGGGTGGTACAAGAACTCTACATACTTCTGCTGCCCAAGTTTTTCCCAACAGACCGCATTCAATTTCATACTTCTTTGCGAAAATGTAAGCTGCGGATCACTACGGGTCATGAACATGACACCGGGTGCAACCCGGTAATCATTCAGCGTCATGGAAACGACATTGCTGTGTGTTCTGC
>CAVJCN010000203.1:0-4328 GCA_963647945.1 Absicoccus sp.
TTTGGGCAAAAAAAGCGATTTCAATCAGACTCACCCCGATAATCAAAACCTTTTCGACCCGCATATTGTCGATTAACTTTTTGATTCCGAAAAAAGTCCCCTCCTCGTCAACGGCTCTTCTCAGGTACCTCATACGCTTTTCCGGCACTCCCTCGCATCGCTGCAATATGGTGGTTTCAAAGCATATGGCATAACCCCTACATTTTATATGGGCAAATTCGCAGTCCAGTTCTTCGATTTCTTCTATATAAATAGGAATCCCCGTCATGGTGCTCATACAGACCACATAGTCCCCTACCTTTATATCCTCCCGCTTGCAATCCGCCGACATTTCCGTAACATACCCGGAAAAAACCGCGCCGCTACCGGTATATGGATTATGAAGCTTTCCTCTTTCTGAGACGAACTTCATGATTTTTTCCGCCATTTTCTGTTCGTTATGACCGGATATTGAACAGATCTGGCACATACTGTCCCGCTCAATGGTTATATAATCGATGGAAATCTTCACTTCCCCCGCCTTCAGTTCCTGGGAATTATCCAGCTTCCAGGCGGTGGCGGGAAGGCTTCCCTTTGGCTCTATTACTCTCTTTTCACCGAAATTTTTCACACTTTTCCCTCTTTTTCTCCTGTTTTCTACTCAATACTATACTATGGGGCGGTCGTTGTCAAGGCAAATATTCCATTTTCGGGTCAGGCTTTGTAATTTTGCTCCGTTTTCGGTTCGTTTTCTTGTAACTTTCACAAAAAGATTGTCGAATTTTCAACAATCTTGCACATTTGCTTGTCTTGGCATACATATTGCATACTTTATACTTGCAATTAAATTTTATACTATATTGAGAAAGGAACAGAATTATGAACTTTATCAAAGGGTTTCTGAAATTCTCCCCGGTATTCGTACTTGCGGGACTCATGATTTCAGGTCAGGACGCGTTAGTTGCTGCATTCCTTGCTTGCTGCTTCGCATTCCTCATCGCTGGCGTCGTATGCAAAGTTAAATTCCAAGAAGCTTTGGATTCGGCTATGGACAGCGTAAAACACATCTTAGTGGCATTATTTATTCTTATGTTCGCTTATGCAATGGCAGAAGCGTTCATGGCTTACGGCGTAGGCGCTGCCATCATCGGTTTATCACTGAAGCTTGGTATCACCGCTAAATCCGTAGCCTGCGTTGGTTTCGTTTGCTGCTGCGTACTTTCCGTAGCAACAGGTACTTCCTGGGGTACATTCGCTTCCTGCGCACCTATTTTCCTGTGGTTATCCCACATCGTTGACGGCAACCCAATCCTTACGGTTTGCGCTATCGCAGGCGGCGCTTGCTTCGGCGACAACATCGGTCTTATCTCCGATACGACAATCGTATCCTCCGGTATCCAGGGCGTTGAGGTTGTAGACAGAGTTAGACACCAGGGTGTTTGGTCGGTTCTCTGCCTTGTTCTTTCGGCGATCTGCTTCCTGATTGCTGGCTTCACTATGGGCCTTCCGGGAGAAACCGTTGACCCGTCCGGCGTTATCACAACTATCCAGAACGAGCATCCGGAGGTTATCGAGTTCCTGCTTTCCGACGACGGCCGTCCTTCGGCAGTATCTCTGCTTGAGCAGGTATCCGCAGGAGTTCCGGTTTACATGATCATTCCGCTTCTTCTGGTAATCGGACTTGCTATCACAGGATTCAACACATTCTGCTGCATCGGTTCCGGTCTTGTATCCGCTTATATCCTCGGACTCTTCGCAGGTACCGCAGGCGGAATTCAGGACTTCCTGGACAATATCATCTTCGCACAGTTCGAAAGTGCCGGCGGCTGGGTTATCATCATGATGATGTGGGTTGCTGCATTCGGCGGCGTAATGCAGAAGATGGATGCGTTTGCTCCTCTTGCCGCATTCGTAGTTAAGATGTCCCACAAGGTAAGAGGTCTGATGACTTGGAACGCAGTTCTTTCCCTCATCGGTAACGCTTGTCTGGCTGACGAAATGGCTCAGATCGTTACTATGGGACCTGTTATCAAGCAGATTGCTGAAGAAAACATCGAAACGGATTCTGAAGAAGCTATGTACAAGATCAAACTGAGAAACGCTACCTTCGGCGACGCTATGGGCGTATTCGGTTCACAGCTGATTCCATGGCACGTATACCTTGGTTTCTACGTAGGTATCGCTGCCGGCGTATATCCGGTTGTTCAGATCACCAACATGGACTTCCTGAAGTACAACTTCATGGCATACATCGCGGTTATTTCCTTGATCGTTCTCACCTTCACAGGTCTGGACAGATTCATCCCGCTGTTCAAGATGCCGCAGGAACCGGTTGTAAGACTGAAAAAGAACGCTGCAAAATAGGCTGTGTGCTTAACCAAATAAAAATCAAATTAAGTAAAATTAATTGCACAAAAATACCTGCGGGATTTCGGTTCCGCAGGTGTTTTTTTATGGCTGCCCCGCCGCTAAGTTTCTATATGAAACTTAAGGAGGAGGTAAGGTTCAATTTCCAGCACGGCCGCGATGTTAAACAGCAATTCTAAGGATATTCCTCTGTTCATGCCCGGAGCTTCCACCGAGGCAAGGTGCTGGCGGCTGATTCCCAGCGCCTCTGCTAACTTTTCCTGTGTTATGCCTTTCTTTTTCCTATAATATCCTATCGCATAAGATAAATTTTCCATTCGTTCCTTATTGTCAAAACTGCCTTTCAAAATGTAGTCACCGCCTTTTATAAATATTTTAGCAAAATCCAAGATTATTAAAATAATGTGCAAAACGATATTGACGCGTATGAAGTGACAAAGTATAATAATAGTGTGTTCAAACACAAGTAGAAATACAACTGCTTAATAGATAGGAGGGAAAAAATGAAGAAGAAAAAATTATTCGCAATTATTATGAGCGTCCTCATGGTTGCCTGCTTTATGCCGAGTATGGCATTTGCAGACCCGCCTGTTGTGGCAAAGATTGGTAGTACCGACTACACCGACCTGCACACAGCGCTGGAAAATGCCAAGGACGGTGGCACTGTCGTGCTTCAGTCAGACATCACTCTTACGGGTGAATGGACACCGGTTGCCGGGTCTAAGGATGATGAAGGAAAAGATTTAGGGTTCAGAGGTACCCTTGACGGAAACAATAAGACAATATCCGGCCTTTCCATCACAAAAGGGACGAGTAACATCGGTCTGTTCACTAAGCTGGGAGAAAATAGCCAAGTAAAAGATCTTACAATTGCCGGTGCAAACATTGACCTTAGCAATGTTACAGATGCCCAAAGTTACATCGGTGTATTAGCAGGTGGTTCACAGAAATCTACCATTACGAATGTGTCTGTTACAAACGCTGTCGTAAACACAAAGGCACAATATGTAGGCGGAATTTACGGTAACGGATGGGGAAGTATTACAGGCTGTACAATTTCCGGCTCTGTCTTCACCGGTAAGGATCAAGTGGGCGGCTTGGTCGGCTACTATTGGCTTGGAACAATAGATAGTTGTAATTTAAGTAATAACACCATCACCGCGACGAAAGAGAGAGCCGGCGGTATCGTAGGAAAGTTTGATGCTACTAGCGGCAATGTTAGCGGCTACACCAATACTATAAAAGGCTGTACCGTTTCCGGCGGGTCAGCAACCGCACCGGATTTTGCCGGTGGCATCACGGCTCAGTTTATGGGCGACCAAGCTAATTATAGCATTACCGGCAACACTGTCCAAAACTTTGCACTGAACGCAGGAGAACAGAAATCTGCTCTTGCGACAATCAGGAAAGAGTCGAGGAAAAATAGTGCCTTTATGAATGTACTGGGCACAAATGTCACGGAAAACACCCTGGAGGATATAAGTTCTACCCTTGATGAAAGCTGGGGAATAAAGGAAACTTTTGGAACCGAGTGGGTTGTTTATCAGCTCTGTGAAGCAAAGGTTGGCTCCGATAAGTATCCGAGCCTGGCAGATGCGCTCAGCGCGGCTCAGGCTGGGGGCAGCTCTGACAAGACTGTAACCCTGCTGAAAAATGTTAGCATTAAGAGTGCAACTGACATTACCAAGAGCCTCGCAATAGATTTGAATGGAAAAACATTAAGTGGAGAGGATTCCGGAGCTCTTAATATAAGCACAGGGGCTGTTTTGACCATTCAGGACTCAAAGGGCGGCGGAACTGTTGCCGAATCCCTGACAAGCGGCAAGAATAAAACTGCTCTTTCCATCACCGGCGGAACATTCTTAACCGACCCGTCAAGCTATGTGAACACTGCTAATTATATCGTAAAACGCAGCGGTAACGAAGGCAGCTACACCTATACGGTTTTGGCAAAATCAAACCTGACAAGTGGCGTATACTTG
>CAVJCN010000204.1:0-4326 GCA_963647945.1 Absicoccus sp.
TAACTGATTAACAATACTGTAAAGGGCTGTGGTTGGAGCCTTTCTTGAACCGTCTGGCGGTAGGATGAAGCAACCAATCCACAGCATCCCTTACAGTGTAGCACAGCCCTCGGAGAGGGGCTCTAATAACTACTACTCTATAATACAAGGATGAAGATGTATGATCTATTACACCGGCGATATTCACGGCAGCGCGAAAGGGATCGCCGCTTTTGCCCAACACTATGAGCTCACAGAGACGGATGTGATTGTCATCCTTGGCGATGTCGGAGCGAACTACTATGGAAACAGACGAGACAGGTATTGCAAAGACGACCTTGCCAGAATGAAGCCCACTGTGTTCTGTATTCATGGAAATCATGAACGACGTCCGGTCACACTTTCCGGCTATAAGCAGAAAGAGTGGAATGGCGGTCTCGTTTGGTACGAGGATGATTATCCGAACCTGCTCTTCGCCAAGGACGGTGACATCTTCACTATGGAAGGCACCCGGCATCTGGTCATCGGAGGCGCATATAGCGTAGACAAATACTACCGATCGGAAAGCAACCTGCTGTGGTTCGCAGACGAGCAGCCTTCGGCAGAAATTAAAGCCTATGTGGAGGAGCAAATCGCCAAGCATCGTATTGACATCGTTCTCTCCCACACCTGCCCCTATAAGTATGAACCGCGGGATGCGTTTTTACCCATGATCGACCAGAGTACGGTTGATGACAGTACAGAGCGATGGTTCGATGAGATAGAAGAAAGAGTAGATTATAAAGCATGGCTTTGCGGTCACTGGCACATAGAGAAGCGGATCGATAAGTTGCGTTTTCTGTTCCACGATGTCGTGTCGTTGGAAATGATAAAGCGAGGTTTCAAATGAGCCGTTTCAAGAGCAATCTCTACACAATCGAGCGCCGTACTTGGAAAAACCACGAACTGTGCCTGATTCAAAACGATGACTTCACGCTCTTTTCAGGGCACCACAAGACAAAGATCGTCGAGGAGGATCTCCCGGAATGGTATGTCTTTGGTCGGTATTATAAGATGTGGGGCTTTCTCTCCACAAAGGGGATTACCGACTTGCGGTACATTCCGAACCTGTGGATCAACCATTTCCTAAAGGATGACTGCCTTCTGATCTCCTATGGCGGAAAGATCGAGGAACAGCCAGACAGCAGCAGCTTCGAGAAGTACCGCGGCGTTGATGAGCGTGTGTGGGGCAACGAGATTCTCGATGTTCTGAAAGGCGCTGAGAAGTTTTCGGGGTACGATATAGGCCCTATCATGGAGCAGATTCGAGAGAAGCAGCGTATTCTCATTGAGAACTACCCGGACGAGTTCGGCCCCCACAAGTGGAGCTTTGATCTCGGTAAATGGATGGCAAGAGAGTACCACTCAGGTCGCCCAACCTATTACAGCAGAGCCAACCCAGAAAAAAGAGAAACACAGCTGCGCGAGCTATATGATAAAAGAGGACAAACAAATGGATGAATGCCAAAACGCAATGGAGGAACTCCGCGGTATCGTCGAGGGGATCCGCAAACTGCGCGACACAGCATACGCGCACTACTCTTTATTGGTCGAGCAGGTGCTGAAGGATCAAATCACCGATGAGCAGCAGCTAGAGAAGATCATGGACGGCCTCTGCGATTTCTGCGATGAGATCCGCTTCATTGATCTTTACCGAAGCCTTTGCCGACACATCTATTACCAATATCCGCAGCTCGTAGGAGAGCACGTGGCGCTATTCCGTGCGCTGTTTATGGGATCTGATGAGAATTGATTTGGAGAAATGGTATGAAGGTTGCCTTTAGTGAAAGGGGCAAACACAGGTTTGCCTGTTACCGTCTTACCCATGAAGAAAGCATGGACCCGGATAGGATTGCAAAGGTCAAATCTAATCTTGCCTCGAAGGGAAAGGTCGGATATTCCATTGCAATTACCTGCGACTCATCTCCCGTCCGGCCAACTTGGGACGCTTCCGTTGATGCTCTATTCCGTCTGGGCACAAGATGTGAGACGTGGAAGCTAACACAAGAGAGCAAGCTGCATCACAGAGTGGTCGAAGCGCGGAAAGAGGTAAAAGAGATGAGCATATCCTATTTCATTTTTACAGAGGTTCAAGTAAATGGTCAGTGGTACTGTATCAACCCCAAAGTAATGAGATTGCTGCCCATCGAGCATCTCATTGTCGTTCCGACACTTCGCTCGGATGCCAGATACCAGTTTGAAAAAGCGTATCGGCAGCTTGAGCATGATGGCTGTCCATTTACGGTGGATGAAATGTCAGAGAATCTGCAAGCCTCGGTGACCGACTGGCTTGCCCCAGAGGACAGCGTTCGAATTGCCATCGATTATGATGATATCTTGAAGATGCTGAATGCTTCCGGCAAAGAGCATTCTGCATTTGCTCTTCGATCTGAAGTAGCCGCCTTTCAGAATGACGAATCTGATGATATCTGGGACTTCGTTTCGGTGGACGAATACCGGAAGATGGATGATGAGCTCAAGAAGGCTTATCAGTATTTCGAGTGGAATGACCGTTCTGGTGCGTATCGCTACTATGAGGAGATCCAAAAGAAGGTCGCCTTGCAGGTCAGGGATTGGAAAACAGTAAATCCACGGGATGGAATCAGTTCCATCCGCATACTCCTTTTTTCAGTCTAAAGAAAAACACGCAGGAGGATTTCAAATGCAATCGAATCAAGAAGCAAACCGAAAACTGATTGAGAGATTTCCGTTTCTTTTGCCCCGTAACCGCTGGACGGACAAGGTGCCAGAGGATTTCGACTATTCCTATACGGAGCTGGATTCCATGCCTGACGGATGGCGAAAGGCTTTCGGTGAGCAAATGTGTGAAGAGATCCGCGAGGAATTGGTGCGTGCCAATTATCTCGACCAATACCGCATCACTCAGATCAAAGAAAAATATGGATCGCTCCGTTGGTACGACTTTGGCTGTACAGAACTGATGCTTCGTGAGATCATCCCGAAATATGAAAACCTATCTGCGAGAACTTGTATCAGATGTGGGAAGCCAGCAACGAAGGCATCTACTGGCTGGATCAGTCCCTACTGTGACACTTGCGCTGACAAGATTGGGCAAACCGAGAGATTTATTCCCATTGAGGAATGGCTCAATGGAAGCAGAGATGAGGTTGCATCAGAAAGGATCGTGAATGAAAAAGATCCCCACACTCTTTGAACGAGTATTTGAAAACCACCGGATCGTCAGGATCCTGCCGAATGTCAGCCCTGACCTTGCCTGGGCCATGTCCGGTGAAGGTGTAGCGACCATCAAATGGGACGGCGCCTGCTGTGCGGTCATCAATGGTGTCTTCTACAAAAGATACGATGCCAAGCATGGAAAACCCATTCCACACAACGCTATCAGGTGTCAGGAGGTAGCCGACCCTGTCACGGGGCACTTGCCTTGTTGGGTTCCTTGTGACAGATCCGCACCCGGCGACAAATGGTTTTGGGCTGCGTATGACAAAATGGAAACCGTACCCGATGGAACATACGAGGCCATTGGTCCGCATTTCAGGGCTAACCCATACAGCCTCGACGCCGATATTCTCAAACCCCACGGGAAAGACATCATCGAACTGGAGCGGAGCTTCGAAGGCATTCGCACTTATCTGGAAACCCGTGTAATCGAGGGGATCGTCTTCTGGAAAGATGGGCAGCCTCAGTGCAAGATCAAACGCAAGGATTTCGGACTCCCGTGGGGGAAATGATTACTCAAATCAGAAGACTCCGTTAGATGTGCGGCAAAGCACTTGGCAATAGGAGGTGTGCCGCATGAGTAAATGGCTCGGCTACACGGTGGAGCTATTCTTCGATGGTCAATGGTTCAACATCGACCAGTGGCATCGACACGCAAATGGAGAACTCAGACATCGCTATCTGTATACCGCCCGAACGCGATATCTTCTCCAGCGCATATGTTGAGCTGGCTATTAGTAAAGAGAGAATCTGCTTTTTCGATTTGGCGGCAGAGACGCAGGACATCATCTGTGCAGAAAACCCATCAGTTGAACGCAGCTCATTCGGTTCGTGGGATTTCTTCATTTGGGGCAACCTCTCTGACTTGGAGATGTTGCTTCAAAAGCCTGTTGAGAATGAAAACGATGGATACATCTCAAAGGATTTACTCAAAAGGCTGATTGCCAGGATTCAAGACCAAGTCCAGATTTTCCGGCAGACACTCACACCTGACTGGCCGCAAGAGACACCGGTCAGAATCATTATCTGTGAACTGTGATTTTTTGATAGCTATTCTCTTAGAAGTGTGGTAATTCGTGTTACAGAAAAGGAGGTGGAACACCATGATTT
>CAVJCN010000205.1:0-4258 GCA_963647945.1 Absicoccus sp.
TTACATGGAAATAAGCCGCCGCAGTCAAGGCATCCTCCTGTCGCAAATCCTGTAGCTCCTCCAGCAGCTCCGTCATTTCTTCCTGCACATCTTCCGGAGCTGCGCCTCTGTTTCTATCTTCTTTTCTTTCCACCAATCAAGGATTTTTTTGTATAAGTCCATGCCGCCTACCTTTCTGCGCTGCTATTTTCTCCGCGTTTTGGAGCTTAAAAAATATCATGCGATATATGCAGGATTTCTAGAGTTTAAATATTTGTCGATATCGCGATTGATATACTGGTATCCTGTTGTATGGAGAACATCGTAAAACTCATTCAAATAGTCGAATACACCGTAGCGTTCAAATAATTCTGCGGTTTCTTTGCCCGTCAATGATTTGTATGCCTTATAATTTTCAAGGCAAAAAACCGTAAATTCAGTTTTCTTACTCATAATCTCACCTCCATACACATTCTTGTTCAAGCTTATACATCAGGGAACTCAATATTCCCCGTTCTTTCCTCTTGCACAAAAAGTGAATATAGCATTTCCGTACTATATTGCCATAGCTTTGTTTCTTCTCTTTCCAGAATAGAATACAGTTTGGACTTGTAAAGCTTTGATAGTGCCTGATTCTCAGGAATTTCTTCCCGCTGAGCAATCATACCAACAAGGTCGGCACAGATAAATGGCATAATTGCGAAAAATTGTTCCTGTCCCATACGCTACACCTCCGCAATGATTTCCCTCGACTCAATAAATTTGATGAAAGAAAGCGCCTTTTCTGTGTGGAAAGTCCACTGATCTTGCAATACTTCAGTCTTCAATCGTTTCAGTGTTTCGTCAGCCTCTAAAACACCGGTTTCAAAAAGTCTAATCGTGCGGTACACATTGTCATCTGCAACAGGTCCGATATGCATATCATATTTTCCAAAGCCCTCATCGTCCGATGCGCCCCGGCGATTGTCAACAACGAACCGTAGCCATTCCATATCTGCCTGAAAAAACCTATGGATAGTAGTTCCTTTCTGTGCCGCATCGTATTCAAACTCGTACACCGAAACATAGCCTACATTTTTGGCTTCTCTTTTCATCTTGATTTTTGCCCAACGCTCCGCTTGGATTTCAGATGTAGTCGTATAAAATCCTTTGCCGAAGTCTAAGAATGTTTCTCCTGTGCGAATCTCTGGTTTTGCCACTGGCACTGTGCTTCCGTGATAGATTATCATACCCCCACACCTCTTTCTTTCATAACGCCCAGAATATCATCAACGATATATTCCTTGTCCTGTGTGTGCAAGGTTTCGTAGCAGGGAATGATATAGTCATATAAAATATTGCTTGCTTCGGTAAGTGCAAAAAAAATTTCCTCTCCGCTTTCGCCGAGCCGCCGGGCAATATTTTCTATGCAGAAAATAGCAAATTCCAGTTCCCGCGCATTTTTAATTTTTTCGCTTCTGTTTTTCACCATGCCGTTTGCCTTTCTGCCCTGCCGCGTTCTCCTTCGTGTATCGCAAGCCGCTCTGCCCCATTCTCATAGGCTAATTGTATTATAGATTCCGGCAAAGCGCAAGAGGGCAGTCAATGCTTTTTCGTCACGAAGTAAAGCAGCGGCACCGCGTACATATATACCGCATATGGCAGGCAAGCTGCGCTGACACCGAAAAACGAAAGCGGAACCGAGCAGCCGATGCACCAAGGCACAAGACAGGAAACCAAAATAACCGTATTTTCCATATCGATTGCCATTTCTTCTTTTGAGCCGCCCCCTTCAAGATAGGGTTTTCTCATAAGATCCGCACAAATAAGGGTAGCGATGGTCTGATTGCAGAACACCATAGCCGATATAATGCTCATGCAGAACATCACCGTATACCTTCCAAACTTCGTACACATATTACCGAGTTTTTCCTGTAAATTGTCAAGCATACCCGTTTCGGTAAATATTCCGGAGTAGCAGCTTGAAATTATCAGGATTCCGACGATTTCCAGCATGGATACAAGCCCGCCGCCGTTTAGGATTTCCCCAAGGCCGCCTGTTTCCGCCTTGTAGCCGAAAACGCAGATTTTCAGGACTTCAAGCAGCGGAACTTTTTGCACCAGGCAAGAAACCAAAATTCCGCTTATAATGCTCACTCCCATGGAGGTGATCACACCCACCTTTAGCAGTGGCAGCAGAATCATAAACACCGCAGGCACAAATGCCCACGCCGACAGAATAAATTCGCCCTCAAATGCCTTGACAAGTTCCTCGTCCACATGGCTTATGGGGTTCATCACCGAAAGCACGGCGTACACCAGCACCGTCAGCACGAAGGGCACTATTGCCACCTTCATCATCTGCCGCACATTGTCATAAATTTTTGTGTCCGTAACGCTTGCCACCATGTTGGCACTGGAAGATACGGGAGAGCCCCTGTCCCCGAAATATACACCGCTCATCAAAACTCCTGCGGTGATGACAGGGTCAACGCCTCCGCTTCTTGCAAGGGTCATAAAGATAACCCCCACCGTTCCCGCAACTCCGAAGGAGGTTCCCAGAGCGTAGCTGAGCAGGCAGGAAAGCAGGAATGTTATGAGCAAAAAAAGATAGGGCGTAATAATCCGCATTCCATAGTATACGAAAACGGTAATCGTGCCCGAAACCCGCCATGTTGCCGTAACAAAGCCTATTATACACATAACCTCTATAACGATAAGGGAGCTTTTACCGCCGGTAATACCCATCTTTGCCATGCTCTTCAGAGAATATCCCCGATGCTTTCCCACCGCCATAAAGGCAAGAAGCCCCACAAGTAGGGCAATTATCATCGAAAAATCGAATATGATGGCCGCAACCATTACGACCATAAATACAAAAAACGCAATGAGTAAATCCATTTCAATCCTCTGTCTTCTGCCGTTATGCGGTTATTCCCGTAAATTTAACTCCTTAAAACGCCTTGAGCCTTGCCGTCATTTTCACCGGGTCTTCTGCCTTAAACACAGCAGAGCCGCAAACCGCGATTTCTACACCCGCCTTTGCGAGCATTTCTATATTATCGATGGTAACGCCGCCGTCAATTTCAATGGCAAAGTTATATCCCTTTTCCGCCTTGATGCGGGCAAGCTCCTCCACTTTGGACACCGTGCCGGAAATAAATTTCTGGCCTCCGAAGCCCGGATTTACAGACATTATCAGAATGAGGTCAACATCTTCAAATACGCAGGACAGCGTAGACACCGGAGTCGCCGGGTTTATAGCCACACCGGCTTTTATTCCGTGGGACTTTATCTTCTGTATCGTCCTGTTAAGGTGGCGGGAAGCCTCCTGGTGCACCGTGATATACTCGGTCTGAGGCGTAACAAAATCATCGATATAGTTATCCGGGTTTTCGATCATCAGATGCACATCGTAGGGCAGACCTGTCTTCCCGTTCAGGCACTTCATAACCGGTGCGCCGAAGCTGATATTCGGCACAAAATGACCGTCCATCACATCCACATGGATGTAATCGGCTCCGCCTCTTTCAATTTTTTTAATGTCCTGTATTAAATCGGCAAAATCAGCCGATAAAATAGATGGCGCAATTTTCATTTTTAACCTCTTTCGTTTTAACTTTTTATTAGTATTTTTTCCGCTTTTTTATTTCTTCCATGTTTGCCGCGTAGGAATCATATCGCATAGGGTGGATCTTTCCCTGGGAAACCGCCTTCCGCACGGCGCAGTCCGGTTCCCTAAGATGCCTGCAATTATCGTATTTGCAGCCTCCGGCATAAGGCAGAAATTCCGGATAATACTTCCACAATTCATCTTCCTCTGCCTCTAAAATCTCAAAGGATGTAAATCCCGGGGTGTCGAATATCTTCGCGCCGCATTCCGCGTCAAATATCTCCACATGCCTGGTGGTATGCCTGCCTCGCTTTGTCTTTTCACTCACGGAACCGGTTTCCATGTTCGCATGGGGAATCATACTGTTGAGAATCGTTGATTTTCCTACCCCCGATGCCCCTGCAAGGGCTGCCCGTTTACCGGAAAGCAACTTTTCCAGCTCCGGAATCCCTTTTCCGGTTTTTGCACTGACCTCCACAATCGTATAGACCGACTGATATATGGACTTTATTGCCGCAATTTCTTCCTCCTCTGCCAAATCGCATTTGTTGATACAGATCACAGCCTCTGCGCCGTTCATTTCCGCCATTATGAGGAATTTATCTATCAAGGCAAAATTCGGCTTCGGCTTTTGGGGCGCAAAAATCACCGCAAAAATATCCACATTTGCAATGGGCGGTCTGATAA
>CAVJCN010000206.1:0-4253 GCA_963647945.1 Absicoccus sp.
GTTGCTGGTTAACTGGATAAGAGCCTCCCTCACAGGGGTCCGGCTTATCTGCAGCAAATCGCATATTTCCTGCTCGTTCAGCTTTTCTCCCGCCCGCAAAGTTCCTTTGTTAATTTCATCGGTAATATAGGAATACACATATTCCTTTAATGACATATACTTTGCCACAGCACTTCCTCCACATTTCGCATATAATATTTCTTTCAAAGCCACATTAAGTATACATTCTTCAAAGCAATATTGCAAGAGAAACCGCAGGATACGTACTTCAGGTTGCGTACGTTCTGCGGTTTCAATGCTTTGTTTTCTAATTTTTTGTCGGCCTAGTGCTGGGATATATGCTCACCTTTACGCATATCCATTTCTTCGTATGGCACAAGTTTTGTCTTTTTAACAATTTTGTGAATGATATACAAAGAAATTGCAATCGGCAAACCGATATAAGCTACAACGATTCCGTACCAGTCTACTCCGCTGGAAGATATTGCATAATATCCCTGACCGATGATAACCAAAGTACAAACGATCAGCGAATACCAGGTTCCGAATGGGAAGAGTTTTGACTTGTATATAAGCTCGCTCTCCTTGTGTCCCTGTGCGGCAAATCCCTTGCGGAATCTAAGGTGGCATATACATATGCCGAACCACGTAATGAATCCCGTAAGTCCCGTCGCATTGTACAGCCATGTATATACCTGGCTGTCGCTGTCAAGGGAAGTCAGGAAGCAAAGCGAAGCTACAAGCATCGTAGCGATAACCGCACAAACCGGTACCCCGTGGGATGAAACCTTACCCAGGAATTTCGGCGCCTTGCCCGACTCCGCCATTGAATAAAGAAGTCTGCTGGCAGAATACAGCGTTGAATTTCCACAGGACAGCACCGAAGTCAAGATAACCGCATTCATCAGCGAAGCCGCTGCCGCAATACCCGTCTTGCGGAAGACGATGGTAAACGGGCTAACTGCGATGTTATCAATATCCGCATTGAGCAAATCCGGACTCGTATAAGGAATCAAGGTTGCAATTACAAAGATTCCGCCGATGTAGAAAAGTAAGATTCTCCAGAATACGCTGTTTATGGCCCTCGGCACGTTCTTTTCCGGATCCTCACATTCGCCTGCCGCGATAGCTGTAGCCTCAATGCCCACAAAGGAGAAGCCTGCTACCATGAGCACTCCGAATATTCCGAAAGCACCACCTACGAAAGGCGCATCTTCGATATGCCAGTTTTCAAATCCAACGGTATCGGAATTAAAGATTCCGAATATCATCAGGAAACCAACTATCAGGAATATAATAATTGTTACGAATTTTATTCCCGCAAACCAGAACTCAGCCTCGCCAAAAATCTTTGTTGAAAACAGATTGAGTACAAGCAAAATTCCAAGGAATATCAAGCTCCACATCCATGAGGCGCTGTCCGGGAACCAGTATTTCATAACAATGGCTGACGCCACAAGTTCAACCGCAACCGTCATGGTGCTGCAATACCAATAGTTCCAGCCCATCATAAATCCAAAGGACGGATCTATATAATCCGTGGAAAATGTTTCGAATGCGCCGGGCACCGGTCTATAAGTAGCCATCTCGCCCAAACCTGTCATTACAAAATAAACAGCCAGTCCGATTATAATGTATGCAACCATCGTTCCTCCGGGACCGGCACTGCTGATGGAAGCACCTGTAGCCACAAACAGCCCCGTTCCGATGGCTCCGCCTATAGCGATCATGTTCATTTGTCTTCGGCTTAGGGTTCGCTTCAGACCGCTCTTCGTTTCTTTTTTACCATCCATTTTATCGCTCCTATTTCCGTGATACTATATATCACTGTTCTTTTAATACGATCTCCAATGCCCTTTGTATAATCATAGGAGTCCGTTCGTACAAATCTTCCTTGTAAACTCTTTCCGTGAGCTTATGGAAATCCTTTCCCCAAGGGCCTATGTTCATGCATGGCATCGAAATTTTATCGATTTCCGCCACAGGAAGACTGTAAAAACTGCCAAACAAAGGCATGGAGGAAGCAAGAGTACCCTCTGCTTCTTCACTGTCCCCGATAGAGGTGTAACTCAAATCCGAAATTCCCGTATAAAAAGCCTCGCTTTCATAGCTTTGTCCGAATGTATCTTGCGTAAACGTGTTCAGTGCTTTGTCAAGCTCTCTGATTTCCGGAGAAAGATCCGGCAGCAGGACATTTGACACATTTGGATAATACGGCGGCGTAAGCCCAAAGACTACCCGCGGTGAAAGGTCGTCCACATAGTTGTAAATGAAATCCACCAGGGCAAAATTGCTCTCAATCAAAGAAAGCTTTCCTTCGTCAAATTCTTTCTTTACCCTACGCTTTTCATTTTCATACTCTCTGCGGAAAACTTCACCATGAGCCGCGGTATGCTCCTGGAAAATGTCAAAGGCCTCCTGCATATCCTTCAGAATCCTATCAAATGCATCCTCGCAAACCTTGCGTACTTTTTTGAGGACTCCTGCCGGGGTTTGATTTAAAGTCAATATGCTAAAACAGCCTGCCACCGACAGAGGCATCGACACGTCATAATTTTCCTTACAATCCCGACAATATAGCCATGTTGGCGGCGGTGCGGCTTCGTTGCCCACCCTATCGCTGAAATCCATCGAAAGCTCCGTGCGGCGCATGATTTCCGCCATGAGGTTAAGCGGATTAAAGCCCTCAAAGACTTTTCCCGCATGTGCAAGGGAGCCTCTCACATAGATAAACGGCATGATCTTTCCCACCGAACCTGTGGAAAATACACCCTTTTTAGGGTCCCTGCGCTGGTGCGGCTCGGAATTTATCATCAGGCGATAGTCCAGCCCGTATTTCTCTTTGAGCTCAGCCAAGAGAACCACCGCTTCTCTCATGCCCGCAGAGAGGTTTTCCTCATCCGGAACGCCCAGTACGATCAGATTTCCGTGAAACTCCGGCAGCTTGGCATAGCGAGAAAGCATCGCCATCTGGATTGCGCCGCCTCCCTTCATGTCGCATACGCCGCGTCCGAAGAGCCACTCTTTCGACAAAAGATCTTCGGCAGCTTCTTCCGCTAAGGTGTCCGCCATCTCCAAAAGACCCTCCTCGAGCTTCTCCGGCGAAAAGGCGAAAGGTGCAAGCAATTTGAAATCTTCGATTGTTACCACATCGTTATGATGCACAAATACAACCGTTTCCGGCCCTTCTCCCTTGACCATGGCAAAGACCGCAGCTCTTCCGAGGGGATCATTTTGAATGGCTTTTCTCCCGAAAAGCTCAGGATGCTTTTGAAAATATTCCTGCCCCGAAAAGTAGTTTAGGAAAAATTTCTCAGCGTCTTTCTCTTTTTCCGAATGGGTAAAGCTCTCCGCTTTGATATATCCGTAGAGAATTTCCTTGATTTCCTCAGAGATTCCATTCAAAATTTGCTCTCTTTTTGCTTTCATTTTTTCTCCTTGCATCCCTATTTCTGACCTGCCATTACGCATGCTGCACGGGTAAGAGGCGCGGTTAAGCAGGTAGGGCCGCCGGTTCCTTTGTAGGAAACTTCATTTCCCTCATATACGTAAACTTCAATTCCTGCGTCCTCGAGTTTTTTGCGGATTTCAGGACATCCGTCAATTAAGATGCACTTGCCCGGTTCGAGAGCCAAAAGGTTGGAGCCGAGATAATCGTATTCTTTGTCGTTTACTTCAATCAGTGTGAAACCACGGTCAAGCAGATATTCTCTGAAGAATACAGGCATGAATTTGGAGTAAACTACAGCCTTATCCGTATCAACAAAGCTGATAACGCTCATCAAATGCAAGCAGCAATCTTCGCCGTCACCGTGCGGCATAGGAACGATGATATATTCGTCGATAAAATCCTTTGTGAGTTCCTTGAACTGACGGATACCTTCGTCATTTGTTCTGTATCCTCTGCCGATAGCCACCGTCTTTTCGTCGATCCAAAGAACGTCTCCGCCCTCCATCTTGCCCGGAGCCTGGATAACACCGAGAGTCGGAATTCCGATGCTTTCGAGGAACGGCATCGTAGCTTGATATTCCTTGCTGCGGAGCTGCTTGCCCATTGGGAAATAAATTGCGCCCTTCTTCGTGATCTTGAGCGGATCGTGCGCATATATGGAGTCAAGTCCTGTGCGGTCGTCTGCCGGCAGATAGTAAACATTCTCCACATGCTTCTTTATAATATCTTCAAATACCGCATATTCTTCTAAAACTTTTTCATAGTCCGGACAACCGAAATACTTGAATTCTTCCCAAGTGTT
>CAVJCN010000207.1:0-4223 GCA_963647945.1 Absicoccus sp.
GTCATATCTTGTCAATTCGATAACATCTTGATTAGTTGACATATACTCATTGAGTATAAATAAAACCTCTGTAAAATAATCGAATCTTATAGTTTCCTCAGATATGGCAACGGGTACTTTTAACATAACTGCCAAGTCATATATTTCTCTTGGAGATAAACCGTTGATTATAACTTCTTTTCTCTCGTTTCTGATTACTGTAACTTTTTTCATTGTTTTTCACCTTGCGGTTTTGGTTGCCGCTCCTTTCCTTACTGTACTTATAGTATAGCATAAGCAAGGTGTGTTGTCAATAGATTTTTTATGTTTTTTATTTAGTACAATTTCAGGAAGTTATTTACTGGAAGCCTATGGCAGCTTCGGCTTTCAAAATTTGCCATATCCTGTAAAAAAGAGAAACTCCGGTCGCCCCCACAGAAAGCGACCGGTCGAAATGCTGTAAGCATATGGCAGTATGGGGCTGCCGCAGGTGGCAGTCCCTAACTGGATATTTTTTACTGTTTATAGGGCGGGTCTTATAGACTCACCCTATATTCTAAGTCACATTCTATCATCTCATATTCGATGTCGGGGAATGTGCAAGTGTTTATGATATATGGAAGAGTATCGCCTAAGAACAGGCTTTCAATATCTTCCTCTTTTTCAAATTCTACCATGAGCGTTGCGTCTATGTTTTTGAACCTGTTTTTGCCTATGAAATCAAGGCTTATGCTTGCTGTGCCATAGGTCAAGTCATAATGTAATGACTCTTCCAGTTTTTGTAAAAACTTGAAAAATTTTATAGATTCTTCTTTTTTGGCTTTGAAGTCTACAAAAACTGTATTATTTTCTCTTTTTCTTGCCTCGAAATATAACATCATTTTTTTTCACCTCTTGCGCGCCTTGCGCGCCCTTTCTTTATTTTCTATACATAGTATACTACAATATAACCACGCTGTCAATAGGTTTTTATAAAAAAGTTATGTTTTTATTTCCGTACAATCGGATCCAGTCCTTTCCTTTATTGCCATATATTGTAATTTCCATTTATGTAAATTCTTTCCACTTCTGGAAAATATTAACTGGAACTTATGTAAATTCCTTCCAGAATTGGAAGGAATTACTTGGAAACTCTGCCAGGCTTTTCCAGTTTTGCCATATATTTACTGGAAGCTTATGGTAGTGCTGGAAATAATTTACTGGAAGCTTATGGAGCTCCTGGAAGTTTTTAACTGGAAGCCTATGGAAGAGCTGGCAGGTTATGGGAATGGAAGCCTATGGAAGGGCTTCCAGCTTTTGCCAGGAAAATTATGGAAGAACTGGAAATTGCTGGAAACCGGCCTGGGCTAAGGTGATCGGCCGGCTCAAAAATGTCAGGCGGATATTGGGACTTCAACCCCTATGGCGGCATATGGAGTTTTGTTTTCAATTTTCCAATCGACTTTCAATCCATTCCGGCGGGCAGGTGCGGACGCTCGTTAAGGAGCGAGCGTCCGAATGGAAAATACTGGAAGTCGATGGGTGCTGGAAAATAATGGTAATTGAATGGTACATACTTCCAGTGGAAGGTTTTTACTGGAAGAAACTTCTTACTGGAAATATATGGTAACAAAAAAGCCTACAACCTTAATAGGTCATAGGCTTAAAAATAAGAGCTGGAATAAATTCCAGCTCTTGTAAGTCGGGCTGTCCAGGTTATGGACAACCACATCAAAATATGATAGCACAAACCATGCTATCAATATTATTATTACGGTATAGAAAATACCGCTTAAAACTCTTTTCATTTTTATTTCTCCTTTCTTATAAAGCAGGGGCTTGCGTCCCCTGCTACATGTCCAGAGTGTATACTTGCATACACTCTATGCTTGTCTTAAAATTAAGATCATAGATTTCGCCGACTAAGGCGTCGACAAAAAAATCATACCAATAATCGAGGTCAAGTATGACCTCGATATACCAATTATAGGCAGTTTCCTCGAAACTTGTTTCGAGGAAATCAACCTTGTTTTTGACAAAAGCCTTGTCGATTGCCGCCTTGACAACGGCGGCATTTTTCTTCTCTGTGGTATCATATACCACAGAAAGTTTTACCTCATTGCGGCTATTGTGCCGCATGAATTCAACAATCATAGTTTCTCCTTTCTTTTATAGGCTTGCCCGTTACGGGCAAGCCTTTATTTTCTATCTTGCAAGCTACCGGATTTTTACTCCATAGCTTGCAAGAATGCCGTATACGGCAAGTTTCGCCTTGCCGTATACTTTACGCTCATATCTATGAGCGTAAAGGTCTTGCGATAAAAATATCGCAAGCTCGTTTCGGCGGTTTCGTCCGCCGTACTGGATAGATAAAGAAAAGCCTTTATCTTTCCAGAGGCTTTCGTCTATCGCCGTAGCAATAGAAGAAAGCGTTTTCATATCGCCTTTAAGCGATATGAAAATGTAACGGCGGATTAAGTAAGTACCCCCGCCGTAATCCTTTTTATCATTAAATATGCTTTGATACCCGACTTTGATTTTGTTATTTTTCATTTTTTTACCTCTCTTATTTTTATTTTCGTTGCAGTTTAGGGGGAAATTTCGCCTTTATACTGTTAACCCTCTTGCTTTGAGGCTTTAAGCCTCAAAAGGTTTCCTTTATGCAATTTTTCTTTACTACTTTGTACTTAAAGCACTTGGTGCTTTGCACCGAACCCCTCAAGAGGGGCTTGCCCCGTACCTCAAGTACACCCTTAGTTTACACCTTTTTAAGGGGCTTGTCAATAGATTTTTCAAAATTTCTTGAATTTTTTTTGATTGCCCGAAACCGTTGAATTTTCAACGGTCTTGGAGGGTGGAAGGATCTTCCAGCTGAATTTTTTTTTGAAAATCTTAATCTTGTACTTTGATTTTATACGGGGGATACATTTCGTGATAAAATTTTAACAATCTTGCCGAGAGAGATTTGCCTCCCCAACTGTCCTATCAAAAGTTTTTCCCGTTCCCCTAAACCGGGGGGTACCTATTTTCAGGCAAACACAAAAAAAGTAGGTACCATCACTGGTACCTACTCCCCTGCTTCTCATTTCCACAAGAAATCATGTATTTCCTTAACTGCCCTTCTCCTATACGTCCTCTGCAAGCTACTTCCTACATTCTTCATAAAGCTTCTGCTTCTTCCCATTATTCATTCCTCCATACTAAATATTTTTTCATAAACTCATCTATTTCCCCGTTCATCACAGCGTTCACATTCCCACTCTGATACCCGGTTCTTTCATCCTTAACCATTTGATAAGGCATAAAAACATAACTTCTAATCTGGCTCCCCCACTCATTATTCATCTGCTCACCCCTCAATTCCTTTACCTCCGCCAGTCTCTCATCTTCCATCTTCTTAGCCAGCATCGCTTTCAGTCTCCTCAAACAATTTTCCTTATTCTGAAACTGGCTCCTCTCTTCCCTGCTTTCCGCAATCAATCCAGTAGGCTTATGTATTAATCTAACCCCACTTTCAGTAGTGTTCTGATATTGCCCACCGGCACCTCCACTCCTAAATGTCTGTATTTCTATATCCTCCGGATTTATCACAACAGTATCTAACTCCACATCATCCAAATCCGGCAATATCTCTACGGCTGCAAAACTAGTGTGCCGCCGCCCTTTACTATCAAAAGGGCTCACCCGCACCAGCCTATGCACTCCCATTTCACTTTGCAGCCAGCCATACGCATTAGTGCCTTTTATCTTAAATTCCACATTTTTAATACCGGCAACCCCGCCATCTAATTTATCCAAAAGCACAAAATCAAAACCTCTACTCTGCGCCCACCGCTGATACATTCTCAACAGCATCTCCGCCCAATCGCAAGCTTCGGTGCCGCCTTCGCCCGCGTGTATCGAGACAAGCGCATCGTCCGCATCATATTCTCCGTTCAAGAGTAGCTCTAACTCGAGCCCTTGCCGCAAGCCCGCAATACTATCTTCAACCTTATCCTTTTCTGCCTTTAATTCTTCATCTTTTGGATTATCTCCCAGCAATTCCTCAATAATCTCTAATTCACTCTTCTTTTGGTTTATTTTATCTCTATATTCCAGCAGGTTCTCCAGCACTTTACATTTCTTCAACAAATCAACATTATCATAAATGCCGTTTGCGCACCTCTGGGCGACCTCAAGCCGCAAATAATCTAATTCTTTCTGCTTTTCTTCTAATATCTTATCCAAGGTTCATTTTCCTCTTTCTCTTTTTTATTTTTTACTTT
>CAVJCN010000208.1:0-4176 GCA_963647945.1 Absicoccus sp.
AGTTTGATGTGCTTACTGTCTGCGGCAACGCAAAGCAGATCAGCCTTCTTAAGCGCAACTCCATCGACTCTTTCGACTTTTTGATTGCCTGCACCGACAGTGACGAAAAAAATATGGTCATCGCATCATTTGCGAAAAAGCTGGGCTGCACAAAGGTAATTGCAAGGGTTCGCGACCCGGAACACATGAATCAGATGGATTTTATCAAGGAAACCTTGAATATAGACCATATTGTAAATCCGGATCTTTCCATCACCCTTGAAATATATAAATATCTCGTTGAAAAATACACCCTGACCAACGGCATCTTTTCCAGCGGCAAGGTTTCGCTGGTGCAGTTCAAGGTAAAGCGTTATCCGAAGCTCCAGAATCTTTCCATGATCGAAGTCAGCAAGATCCTTCCCAATATGCTGGTGGTGGCGATATCCAGGAACGGAAAGATAATCATTCCCCACGGTCAAACGGTAATCGATCCTCTCGACACCATTTACCTGATAGGGGAACGCTCCGAAATTGCCAAGCTCCACAGCCGCGTCCACGAAAAGGGCAAGTACACCAACCTGCAAAAGGTTATGATCGCCGGGGGCGGAAAAACAGGCTTTTACCTTGCGGACAAGCTCTCCGAGTTCGGGATTTCCGTTAAGCTCATAGAAAAAAGCAAGGAGCGTTGCTATTACCTTTCCTCCCACCTGAATGATGTGATGGTGCTTCACGGTGACGCTACGGACAGCAATCTCCTGGACGAGGAAAACTTTGACGAAATGGACGCTTTCGTTGCGGCTACAGGGCTTGACGAAGAAAATCTTCTGCTGGCTCTCATTGCAAAGCAGCGCAATATCGAAGATGTTATATCCAAGGTCAGCCGCCAAAGCTACAAGGATCTGATTGAAAAAATGGGTGTGGACATGGTTCTCAACCCGCTGGATATCGTTGCAAGCAATATTTTAAGATATATTCAGGGCTCGAAGCGAATCATTTCATACCTGCTTATTCAGGGCCAGGCTGAAATCATGGAAATTATCGCAACGGATGATATGCGCCTTGCAAATATTCCCCTGCGGGACATCAAGCTCCCTGACGGAGTTCTCATCGCCGCGATACACCGGCGGCAGGAGGTTATAATTCCCAACGGCAATACGAAAATATATGCAGATGATAAGGTGACGATTTTCTGTTTGCTTTCGGATATCGGCGAGTTGGAAAAACTTACCACAACTAAAAAGCTTTTTTAAAATTTTTTTAGAAACTTTTTTACGGAAACTTTTTTTAACACGGAAAGGCATTGAAAATGTTAAGCAGATTCAGTGATTTGTTCAGGATGCAGAGCACTTTGCTCTTTGCACTTTCGGCAGCAATGGTGGTTCCCCTTGCTCTGGCTTTGGCATACGGCGAGCATTCTGCGCTTATAGCTTTTTCTGAGGTGATTATAGGCTGCGCTCTTCTTGGCACGGCGGCACGAATCTTTGTAAAGCCTGTCCCCCGCTCTCGCAGGCTTCGGGACGGTTTTTTTGTCGTTGCCCTTTCGTGGCTGCTCTGTTCTTTCATCGGATGTCTGCCCTTCCTGCTTTCCGGAGCGACACCCACCTTTGCCGACGCTTTCTTTGAGTCCTGCTCCGGTTTCAGCACCACCGGTGCTTCCGTGCTCTCCGATGTAGAGGCGCTGCCCCGCTCCATACTGTTTTGGCGCTCCCTCACCCACTGGCTGGGGGGACTTGGGATCATATTTATTGTAATTCCTTTCCTCTACGATGGGTCGAAAAAGCTTTACAAAATATATCTTGTTTTTACGATTGCCGAAATTCTTTTGCTGAAACTTTGCGGAATGAACCTGTTTGACGCTTTCATTCATACCTTCGGCACCATTTCTACAGGGGGTTTTTCAAATTATAACGATGGCATCGCCCACTTTGACAGCATATATATCCGGCTCGTAATCATCGCGTTCATGCTTCTTGCAGGGACGAATCTGAATCTCTTCGTGCTTGCGCGCAAGAGAGGCTTAGCTCATTTCATAAAAGACGAAGAACTGCGGTTTTTTGCCCTTGTTACGGCGGTGTCCTCCCTGCTTGTATTTTCGGTAAATGTCTTTTATCGGCATTTTTCGGATGTGGGAAATACATTGCTTGACAGCGTTTTTCAGGTGGTTTCAATCATAACGACGACAGGTTACACTACGGCGGACTATGATATGTGGCCTACTTTTGCAAGGATGATTCTTTTGTGCCTGTTCTTCTTCGGCGGATGCCGCTCTTCCGTTTCGGGAGGGGTAAAATGCGTCAGGGTGCTTACCTGCTTCAAGCTGATCAAACGAAGTCTTTCCCTGCGTATTCATCCAAACAGGATCGCTCCGGTGACCCTAAACGAGGCCGAAGTTGCTACCGATACGGTAATAAAGGTCACAGGCTTCATTTTTACTTATATTGCCGTTATTTTTGCCGGCACATTGCTTTTGTCCGTCAATAATCTGGATTTTATGACGACGGTTTCGGCGGCGGCATCCTGCCTGGGCAATATCGGTGTCGGTTTTGGCATGGTAGGGCCTGCCTTTGATTTTTCCGTATTTTCGGATTTTTCAAAATATGTATGTTCGTTTTTGATGATTGCGGGAAGACTGGAACTTTTCACCGTTTTCATCCTGTTTTCAAAATATTATTGGAACCCTAACAAAACTAGGTAGAGGTTGTTATGCATATCAGTATAAATGTTAAAGTTTTGGTTAAAACATTGGGAATATTGACCTTGATAGAGGGAATCGCCATGGTGCCTTGCACCGCGGCAGCCATGTATTTCGAGGAATGGGGCGCGGCTTCTTCGCTGTTTGTGACGGGGCTTTTTTGCATTTGTCCGGGTTTCGTAATTTTGACTCTGCTCAAATTCGACAAAATCCACCTGCGGATACATGAGGGTTATCTCATCGCCTGTTTGAGCTGGGTGCTTTGCTCGCTTATAGGGGCTTTTCCCTTTTACTTCAGCGGACAGGGCTATTCCTTTGCGGGAAGTTTCTTTGAGTCCGTTGCGGGATTTTCCACCACCGGCTGTACCGCCTTTGACTTTGCCACCATGCCCCGGGCGCTTTTGCTTTGGCACGCGGTTTCCAACTGGCTGGGGGGTATGGGGATCCTGGTTTTACTGGTATCGGTTTTCCCCGCTCTGGGAATCAGCGGACAGTCCATTGCGGCTGCGGAATCCACGGGGCCGAGTCTGATAAAAGTCGGCGCAAAGTTTTCGGATACGGGAAAATTTCTCTATCTTACCTACGCTGTGTTTTCCCTTGTTGAGTTCCTATTGCTCTCCTTGAGCCCTATGGGATTTTTCGACGCGCTGGTGAACACCTTCAGCAGCGTAAGCACCGGCGGACTTCTAATCACCCCTCAAAATGAGGCATATTTTACTATGCCTTATGTCAGATGCGTGATTATGATTTTCACCTTGCTTTCCTCCCTTAATTATACTTTGTTTTACTTTGTAATTCACGGAAAGCCCGGAATGTTTTTCCGCAATGTTGAAGTACGCGCCTTTGGGTTTATAATCATGGCAGCCACGGTTTTGGTTGCCCTTTCGCTTCGGCTCAGCGGTACATATTCCAGTTTTTGGCAGGCAATTAAAGACGGACTTTGCCAGGTAATTTCATTCATATCTACCTCGGGTTACTTTGTGTGCGATTACACAAAATGGCCTACTTTCGCCGTTATGGTGCTGTTTACGCTGCTCTTTATCGGCGGCTGCTCCATGTCAACCTCGGGTTCCCTTAAAGTAATACGAATCGTAGTGCTTTTTAAACTCATCAAGCGTGTGATTTTTAAGCAAATTCACCCAAATTCGGTAAAGGCTGTAATCGTAGACGGAAATGCGGTTCCGGCTCCAAAGGTTTCTGCAATCACATCTCATATACTGTTATTTTTAGGAATATTTTTCCTGTCATCGCTGGTATTATCCCTGAATAATCTTGACATGGAAACGACCCTTTCTACGGCGCTGGGGCTTTTTACTAATACGGGTATGGCGCTCGGAAAAATCGGCGCCAGCGGAAACTTCGGAATATTTAACGCTTTTTCGCAGATATTCCTGTCCTTCCTCATGATTGCCGGAAGACTGGAAATCTACGCGCTTTTGCTCCTCTTTACAAAGACGTTCTGGAGTCTCGACCGGGTGAAAAACATTTAAAGCCTTATGAGG
>CAVJCN010000209.1:0-4171 GCA_963647945.1 Absicoccus sp.
GGGCAATGAGCAGGGCGCAGAGCACCAGTGGATATACCGGACGCGCACCGGCTTTGTTCGTTTCGATTTTTGACATAAAAAAACCTCCTCAAAAAATTTATGGGAGGGGAACGGTTTATCCGCGACTTTTATTTCACACTTCTGAATTAAAAATTACAGATACAATTATTTGCATACGCTTCCCTACGCCGGTACTGGCCGGATCAGGTTATGAGGGTTTATCCGAAAGGGCGGATCATCCGCAGAAAGGCTTTCGGTAAATCTCAGCAAAAGCTCCCCTAGCAATACAGTTATCCTATACCGAAAATCGGCAGTTGTCAAGAAAATCTTTTTCGTTAGCGATTGAATTTAGGAAAGAAAGATAGTATAATCAAAGGGACAAAGGACAAAAAAACAGAGAGGGTATTGGGTAGAGATATGAATAATCACATTATTTTGGAACCGTCTTGGAAGATAAGAGAAATAGCCAGAAATGCGCTTAGAGGATATTGGAAACCGATGTTTATCGCGGTATTGATTTTTTATTTGCTTACGAGCGGGGTATCCTTGGGGCTTTCTTATATATTTAATTATGACCCTTCCGATATTTATGCGGGTATCGGACTCCCGACAAACGGCTATGTGCATTATCCCAGCGTCGACTACGGCGGCAGTCTTTATGACTTTATCGTAGGGGGAGCGTTTACCCTTGGGTTCATGATGCTTTTGCTTACTTTCTTCCGAACGAAGAAAATTGACTATTCACTTAACTTTGAGGGATTCAGCTTTTTCGGAAAGGCTTTTCTCTTGCAGCTTTTGATTTGGGTCAAGATTTTCCTGTGGACGCTGCTTTTTGTGATTCCGGGAATAATTGCTTATTACAGATACAGCCAGGCATTCTATATACTTGCAGACAACCCGGATTATTCTATTACACAGTGCGTTGAAGAAAGCAAGCGGCTTATGCAGGGAAATAAGATGCGCCTGTTCTGTCTGCAACTCAGCTTTATCGGTTGGGCTTTGCTGGCGGCAATACCCTCAAGCCTCATTGCGCTTCTTAGTTCGGGAAACGGATTCTTTTCGTTTATCATAATGATAATTGCCGAACTTCCTGCAATTTTTCTGTATGAATACATGTATGTTTCACAGACCGCGTTTTATGAACTTCTTACGGAAAGATTGGTTGTGGTTTTCCCGGGGGCTCCGACGGCTCATACCGTTGAAACGACTTACACCGTGTACGAACACGATCCTAAAGACGCGGATACGGATGTAGATACAGATACCGATATAAAATAAACGAATACGAACGGAAATTACCTCTTTCGCATAGTATAAAGCAGTTAAGTATATAACTTGCACAAGTTGTGTTGAAGGAGGTAATACTTTGTCCGTTGAAAGGCATTATTTCCCCGGTAATAATACACCGTTGGGATTTTTTTCGTATTACAGGTACATTTTGGGACAGAGAGAGGCAAGGAAGATCATATGCATCAAGGGCGGCCCGGGCAGCGGCAAGTCAACCTTTATGAAAAAGATTGGCACGCGCTTTGCGGAGCTTGGCGAAAGCATTGATTATCTTCACTGTTCCGCAGACGAAAGCTCCCTGGACGGGGTTGTTTTGACAGACAGAAATATCGCGTTGATAGACGGAACCAGCCCCCATATTACAGATCCTATAACCCCGGGGGCGGTGGATAGGATCGTAAACCTGGGAGAGTTTTGGAACGAAGAGGGAATTGCCGCGAATAAAGAAGAAATCATCGATTTAAACGAGGAATGTTCGGAGTGGTACAGAATTGCATATAACTACTTAAACGCCGCAAAAAGCGTATTCAGAAGCCTTGAAAGCATATATGACAAAGCCGTTGAATACAGTGAGATTTACAGGGCGGCGGCAGACATAGTGGCCAGAGAATACAGCCCTTATGAAATTTCCCTAAGACCGGGAAGAGAAAGAAAGCGCTTCGCCAGCGCCATAACCGCAAACGGGGTAATTTCCTATCCTGAAACCCTTTTTCAAAACATGAAAAAAGTCTATATCATAAGCGCCCCTGTGGGCTATGCAAACGGCAGCCTTATGACGATCATAAAAGAGGGAGCGATATACCGAGGCTTTGATGTGGAATCCTTTTATTGCTCAATCTGCCCGGAGGAAAAGATAGACCATCTGATAATTCCGGAGCTGAAAATTGCCTTTACCACGGTGAACGAATATCACGATATCGAGCCCTGGGAAATTTTCTCCGAGGAGAAAATCGGCGAGGAAACTGAAGAAAAGACCGAAAGGAAAACCGAAGGAAAAACCGAAGGCGAAAGGATTTTCATGCTGCCGGAAATATATCTCATAGACCTTGGGGACTATATGGATGCCGTCAGAGTGGAAAAAAATTCCGAAGTTATTGAAAGTCTGGAAGAAGAATTTGATATTTTACTGGAAAAAGGAATAAAATGTCTTGGAAATGCCAAGACCAGGCACATGATGGTGGAAAATATGTATATTCCTAACATGAACTTCACGGAAGTGGGAAAAACCGCTGAGAATATTATCCGGGAACTCATGGAAAAATAGAAGGAGCTGTGGTATTATATTGGTATCACAGCGACATAACACAGGAAAACGAGGGAGAACACTTATGAAAAAGTTAGCTGATTTTTTGAATATGCTTGCGGAGTCGGGACTTTGGGCAGGGGATAATTCCGACTCTGCCAATTTTGACATAAATATACAGGATATTACTTATAATTCCTTGGAATCAAGAGAAGGAGTGCTTTTCATCTGTAAAGGCGCGGGATTTAAGCAGGAATATTTGAGGGATGCCTTGGAAAAAGGAGCGGCAGCTTTTGTGTGCGAGGCAGGCTCAAAGGTTCAAGAATCATGCAAGGCAGAGGCAGAGTTTGAGGGGATTCCTTACATTGTTGTAAACAATATGCGAAGGGCGATTTCAAAGATTTCCGCCTTCTTTTTTGACAGGAGCTGGGACAAGATAAAGCTAATCGGCGTAACGGGCACGAAAGGAAAATCCACCACTACGAGCATGATAAAGTCCATACTGGATATCCACTCCGGCAGGGAAATCGGATTCTCTTCGGGAATCTATACCTATGACGGGAAAAACAGAGAAAAGGCCTATAAGCTGACTACGCCGGAAACCATAGAGCTTCACAGAATATTGGACGGCTGCGTAACAAACGGCTGCGACTATCTTGCCATGGAGGTTTCGTCCCAGGCACTCAAATACGACCGGACGCTGGATCTAAACTTTGAGGTTTGCGCCTTTACAAACATTTCCCGAGATCATATTTCCGAGGCGGAACATAGGGACATGGAGGATTATTTCACCTCGAAGCTCAAAATTTTCCGGCAGAGCAGAATCGGCTGTGTGAACTTGGACATGGATCCGGTATATATGAAACGAACCCTCGATTTCGCTAAAGAAAATTGCCAGAAAACCGTCACATTCGGAATGAATGAGATGGGCAGCATGAATGAGATAGGCGGAACAAATGAGTCGGCAGGCGGAATGCCTGACATTTACGGCAAGGAAGCCATCGAAAAGCCGGGATATTTGATTTTGAAAGCAGTGGTTTTCGGCAAAGAAGAAGAGTTCAGAGTGAACATCGGCGGAGGATATAACGCTTACAATGCCCTTTGCGCCATTGCGGTGACGGCTTCGCTGGGTGTGCCTACGGAAACGATCCGCAAAGGATTGGAAACGGTCAAGGTCATGGGAAGAATGGAAACCTACACCCTTAAGGACGGTGTGGATGTAATCGTTGATTACGCCCATAATAAGATGAGCTATCAGGTGCTTTTTGACTATGTAAAGAAGCAGTACCCGGATCGCAAGGTGGGCTTCGTTTTCGGCTGCGTCGGGGGCAAGGCATTTAACCGGAGAAAGGAAGCCGGGGAAATCGCCGAAAAATACGCGGATTTTGTGGTTATCACCGAGCTTGACCCTGGAATGGAAGACATCAACAAGATTTGCAGCGAAATCTTAAGCTATATCGACCATAAGGAAAAGGCGATCATCATTACCGACCGGGACACCGCGGTTTATACGGCACTCAAAAAGGCACAGGATATGAAAAACTGCGTGCTGGTTCTTGCAGGAGGCTCCGATGCCTATATGAAGCGGGGAAACAAGATTTACCCATCGGACACGGACGGAGAACGGGTGCAGAAGTATCT
>CAVJCN010000210.1:0-4161 GCA_963647945.1 Absicoccus sp.
AAAACTTTCCCCCATAATACAACGATAAGCGGGAGGATGATCCTCCCGCTATAGCTCTGAAGTCATATTAAGCCACATAAAATATGTATTTGATTTCAAAAAGCAAGTCGTATTTTTATATTATTCGATTGTCTGCGTCTTAACGAACTCCCACTGACCTGTTTCGGTATTGCAGTGCTTGATAACAGCTTCTGTCTTTTCTGCATCGCCTGTTTCGTTAAACTTAACAGTACCGCAAACTCCGTTTTCGTATACGAGATCAGGAAGCGCCGCAAGTACATCCGCAGGGTCTGTGGAGCCTGCTGCCTCCAGTGCTGCAAGAGCAACGAAGTATGCGTCATATCCCATAGCCGTTACAGCGGCAACGATGTCATCTCCGCCGTTATTGGCCTTAGCGGTGGAATCGGAGTTGATCCACTCTTTGATTCCTTCGTCAAATGTTGGGTTTCCGCCTTCCTGATAGAATGTAGTTACATTCAGTTCGATATCTTTGCCCTTAGCGGCATTGAGAATTACATTGGAGTCCCAAGTGTCGCCGGCAAGAATCGGCATTCCCAGCTTCTGAGCCTCAGCCTGGTCGATGATCAGAGCCGCTGCTTCTGTGGATACAGGCGAATAGAATACATCGCATCCCTTGGATTTTGCGTTTGCCACATAGGAAGTGAAGTCTGAGTTACCCTGCGGGAACTGTTCTTCTACAACTTTACCGCCGAGAGCCTCGAATGCTTTAACGAAGTAATTTACAAGACCTACGGAGTAGTCGTCACCGAGTTTGGATAAGCAGTAAGCTTTTCTCTGTCCGTTTTCATATGCGAAGTTAGCAAGTACCGTGCCCTGGAACGGGTCAAGGAAGCAAATACGGAAGTAAACCGGATTGCCATCCGTAACCTGAGGGTTGGTGCAGGTTACGCCGATAGCAGGAACTCCCGCTTCTTTGAACACCCCGCCAGCTGCGATGGAAACCGCGGAACCGTAAGATCCAAGAACAACGGATACTCCCGAAGATACGAGATCCTGAGCTGCGGAGATACCCTTGTTTGTATCGGATTCGTTGTCAGCAGTTACAAGCTCTACCTTGTATGTTTCGCCGTTGATGTCAACGGTAGGCTTAACCTTGTTGGCATACTGGATTCCCAGCACTTCCTGCTTGCCGCCTGCGCCGTTGTCACCGGAAGCCGGTTCAAACACGCCGATTTTAACTGTGCCTGCATATTCCTCTGAGTCGCCGCTGCCGCCGCAGCCTACCGCAAACAGGGAGAAAATCATCACAAGCGCTAATAATAAAGCAACTTTCTTTTTCATTTTCTAATGTCCTCCTAATTTTAATCGGTTACAAATATGCAGTAATTATATACCTATTTTCGGCGCAATGCAAGCATTTTTCGTTTTTTTGTCCAAAAATAACAATTTTTTTGCTTGAAAAATGTTTTTTCGCAATAATTGTTTGGATTTCAGGACAATATTTTTCCATCTTTTGCCATTCTATTGTTTTGCCGGTGCCTTTCCGGATTTTACCGTTTCACTTCGGTCTATTCCGTTCTATTCCGGTCTGCTCCGGTCTACTCCGGCTGTTTAAGTCCCAGCGCGCAGCTTACCGGAAGGGAGAAAACGATGGACTGGGCCTTGCTTTCCAGTCCGGCCTTTTCCATGATCGCTTTCATTATATTATTTCTTCCCTGAGCCGGTGTGACGAGAAGGTGAATTTCTTTTTCCGATGCGATGGAGAATCCGAAAAACTTTTCGGTGTACTCCGCCCCGGTTCCCTTCGCCTTGATTACGGTGCCTCCTCCGGCTCCCGCCTCCCGCGCCGCGTCCATTATCAGGTCGCTGTAGCCCTCGTTTGCTATTACAAAAATAAGTTCATGTTCTGTTTTTACGGACATTCTCTTGATCCTTTCCGCCTCTTCTCGGCTTCTGTGAGTTGTATCGACAGCTTGACCGTCCAGCATATATTCAAGGCTTCGTTTCCCGCCTATTGTATTAAGGGGTACCACAGCCACAATTCCGTTTCCCGGAATGTCGATATACATTTTTCGCCTGAAAGCCTTTAGGAGGGGCAAGAGCCCTGTTTCCGTAACCACTCCCAGCACGATGGACTTCTCCGAGGGACTGAGAAGCATATGTTCCAGGATTTCCCCCGTTGCCGTGCCCTGTCCCAGCACGATGTCTGTCGTAAAGACATTATTTTCTCGAAACAGATTGATTGCCGTTTCGGTTTTCTCTCTGTCGGTAATGACAATTACCATATTCAATCCTTCCATGGCAATCCTCCTATAATTCTATAATATCGTAATCTGCGTAATCTCTGATGTAATCCTGAACCAACCAGCGGGCCTTTTCTTCTCTCTTTTTGCGGAGTTTGTATTCCACTCCGAGAAGCTGAATGGTTATCAGCGGCGTCATGGCGACCATAGCCACAACCCCGAAAGCGTCGCTTACGATTCTGTCCGCTCCGCCAATAGCCTCGCAGGCTCCCATTGCAAAGGGAAGCAGGAATGTTGCCGTCATCGGTCCGGAGGCTACTCCGCCGGAGTCAAAGGCAATCGCCGTAAAGATTTTCGGTGCCGCAAAGCTGAGCCCCAGAGCAAGCACATAACCCGGCACCAGGAAATACATGACCGAGATCCCCGTAAGCACTCTTATCATGGCAAGAGCAAGGGAAGTCGCCACACCGATGGAAAGGGAAAGTTCCATTGCCCTTGCGGGAATGCTCCCTGCCGTCAGCTCCTCTACCTGCTTGTTGAGCACATGAACCGCAGGCTCCGCTTTTACTATATAATAGCCGATAAGCATGGCGATAGGAAGCAAAATCCAGTTATAGTCAAGCTCTCCGATGATATAGCCGATGTAATTTCCCACCGGCATAAATCCCACATTTACTCCCGTCAGGAACAGCACAAGCCCGATATATGTGAATAACAGTCCGATGGTTATGCTGATTAGCTGGCGTTTTTTGAGTTTGATATAAATCGCATTAAAAAGGAAGAAAAACAGAATGATCGGCGCCAGCGCAATGGCAACCTCCTCGATATACTGAGGGAGAGCTTTCACAAACAGCAGGATCATGTCCTGAGAGTTTTCCATTTCAGGAATGGTTACCGGAACATAGGCTCCCTCTGTGGGATAAAGCAGCCCCAGTACCAAAACCGCCATAATCGGCCCGATGGAGCAAAGGGCTACCAAGCCGAAGCTATCATCTCCTGCGTGTCGGTCGCTTCGTATGGAGGAAACGCCCACGCCCAGCGCCATGATAAAAGGGACGGTCATGGGTCCCGTGGTAACTCCGCCGGAGTCGAATGCCACCGCCCAGAAGTTTTTCGGTACCAGCATGGCAACTCCGAATACCACGATGTAAAATCCGATGAGCAGGGTGTTCAGGCTGATTCCGAAGAGGATTCGCAGCATGGCAATCACAAGGAACACGCCCACACCCAGCGCAACCGCACCGATAAGCACCAGATTCGGCACTGTGGGAACCTGGTTGGCGAGAACCTGAAGGTCAGGTTCGGAAACCGTGATAATGACTCCCAAAAGAAAGCTGACGAAAACGATCAGCCAGAGTTTTTTTGATTTTGTGATGCAGCTTCCCACCTTGTTTCCGATGGGGGTCATGGCGGTATCCGCACCCAGGGTAAAGAACGCCATGCCGATGATCAGCATCGCAGCTCCGGTCAGAAAGGACATGAGCATATTGTTGGGAATCGGCGAAATGGTAAAGCAAAGCACCATAACGATGAGCGTTATCGGAAGCACAGAGGAGAGGGCTTCCCTAAATTTTTCCCGCAATAAATTATTGTTGTTCAAGGGGGTCCTCCTTTCAGGTAAGACTTTTAAATATTTTAGATATTTCTTATGCTTTTGGGGTGCAAACTAAACCGTATCGGCATCGGCGGATATTGGATTTTATCCGCTATCCTTGGCTGCGGCTTTCGATTGCCGGTTGTCCTTCGGCGTTTCGCCGCCGCAACTTTCGCGACTTTCCCGATGCAACACCCCATTCTATTATATATTTTTTATGTGAAGCGCACCAGATAATTTTTTGTTAAATTTGTTAAGAGCGCGGCTGTTTTTTTATTTTTAGATGATTGCACCCCGCCTCGGTTTATGGTAAAATTTCGATATGAAAGATATATCGGCTCGCAAAAGTGTAGGACATTTTTC
>CAVJCN010000211.1:0-4150 GCA_963647945.1 Absicoccus sp.
GAACCACGCATTCCATTGCGGACTCCATTTGCCTTGCAATTACAACCCCGGCGGGAGTTGTTTTTCACACCGGAGATTTCAAAATCGACTACACGCCGATAGACGGCGAGCCTATCGACTTTTCCAGGCTTGCGGAAATAGGAAAAAAAGGCGTGACGCTGATGATGTGCGACAGTACCAATGTTACAAGACCGGGATTTACCGCCTCGGAAAAGGTTGTAGGTCAGACCATTGAAAATATTTTCAGAAACGCAAAGACGAGAATCATCATCGCAACATTCTCCTCCAATGTGCATAGGGTACAGAAAATCATCGAAAACGCGGTGAAATTCGGGCGCAAGGTGGCGGTATCCGGCAGAAGCATGGAAAATGTGGTTGCCCTTGCCATTGAGCTGGGGTATCTGGACATTCCGCCGGGAACCCTGGTTGACCTGAAAATGACGAAGAATATCCCCGACGACAAGCTGGTTATCATCACCACAGGAAGTCAGGGAGAGCCTATGTCGGCGCTTTCCAGAATCGCTTCCGGAGAGCACAAGGCAGTAAAGCTGAAAAAAGGCGATACGGTCATCCTCTCTTCGACGCCGATTCCGGGCAACGAAAAGACGGTTTCCAATGTAGTAAACAAGCTCTTTGAGAAAGGCGCAGAGGTTATTTACTCCGATATCGCGGATATTCATGTATCGGGACACGCTTGCCAAGAGGAGCTGAAGCTGATTCACTCCCTGATAAAGCCGAAATTCTTTATGCCGGTGCACGGGGAATACAGACACCTCATCGCCCACGCAAGACTGGCGGAAAACCTGGGAATGAAGAAAGAAAACATCTTTGTCCTGGAAAACGGCGATATCCTCAATGTAAACAAGAGGAGAGCCAAGAAAGAAGAGGATATGGTGGAGGCTGATGCGATTCTCGTGGACGGACTTGGGGTAGGCGATGTAGGAAATATCGTTCTCAGGGACAGAAAACTTTTGTCCGAGTCCGGTCTTATCATCGTGGTTGCCGCCATCGAAAAGGAAAGTCACACGGTGGTTTCGGGGCCGGAGATAATTTCAAGAGGCTTTGTTTATGTGAGAGAAAACGAACACCTTATGGAAGAATCCAGAAAGGTTGCCATGGAAGCGCTCAGCAAATGCAGCAAAAAGAAGATGAAGGATTGGAACGCACTGAAATCCCAGGTTAGGGACGCTCTCAGCTCGTACATCTACGAGACGACCAAGAGAAGCCCGATCATCCTGCCGATTTTCTTGGAAGTATAGGAGGTAAGAAAATGAACGTATACGATCAAGCCCACGGTTTGGCGCAGGCCATCAAGGCGTCGGAGGAGTTTAAACAGTATGACGCGATTAAAAAACAGGTTGACGCAAACGAAGAATTATCCAAAATGATAAAAGACTTCCAGTCAAAACAGCTGGAGCTTCAGACCAAACAGATGATGGGCGAAACTCCGGCAGCCGAAGACATGACGGTGATCCAGCAGCTCTACGCGATCATGGCAAAAGACCCCATTGCGGCGCAGTATATGGAAACCGAAATGAGATTTTCACTTATGATGAAGGATGTTTACGAGATCATAGGCGAAGCAATCGGCATGGGAAGTATTCTCGGATAGCTAGGACATTCTCGGACAACTAAGACATTATCGGATAATCGGATAATCGTAGTATTATCGGACAATGGGTACTTGGCAATTTGCAGAATCTTTGAT
Source organism: Absicoccus sp. (assembly GCA_963647945.1). Taxonomy (GTDB): domain Bacteria; phylum Bacillota; class Clostridia; order Peptostreptococcales; family Anaerovoracaceae; genus CAG-238. Next base: position 1,709 of record CAVJCN010000211.1, read on the forward strand.
ATAATTAAAGGTACGTTAAAAAGAGTCGAAAAAGCTCTAAAATAGAAAAGCACGAATTAAAAAGATTGGAGAGATAAAAAAATGATTTATGCTAGTGATTTCAGAAAAGGCAGAACATTCCAGATTAACGGAGAGCCTCATGTAGTACTCGATTTCTTACACGTAAAACCGGGCAAGGGCGCGGCTTTCGTAAGAACAAAGTACAGAAACATCATCACCGGAGCTACAAGAGAAGAAGCTTTCAATCCGGACGACAAGTTTGAGGAAGCCATCATCGAAACCAAGAAGATGCAGTATCTTTATGACATGGACGATCTGTATTACTTCATGGATCCTGAAACTTACGAACAGATTCCTCTTGGAAAAGAGCAGGTTGAAGAAGCAATCAAGTTTATGCGCCCGAATGATGAAGCTACGGTTAAGTTCTTCCAGGGAAATGCTTTCCTGGTAGAAGCTCCGAACTTCGTTGACCTTGAAGTAATCGAAACCGAACCGGGAGTAAAGGGCAACACAGCGACAAATGTTACAAAGGCTGCAACCGTTGAAACAGGAGCAGTTGTTCAGGTTCCTATCTTCATCGAAACAGGAGAAAAGATCCAGATCGACACAAGAACAGGGGAATATTTAGGCAGATCCAAATAAGGTCTGACGCGGGAAAAGGTTAAAATTTGATTGCAAATGATTCTATAGGAGCTTCTTGAAGCGTCTTGCTGACAGCCGCAGGCGGTGAGAGCAAGGCGCGAGAGAATCATTTTGCAATCAAGACCTATCGCTTGCGCAAGCAAAGACGCGCCTCCTCAAAAAGCGGTGAATCACTTGTTTTGCGCAGGAGCAGCGAGTTTGAAAGGGATATAAGATTTGAAAAAGAATGTACTGATAATTATAGCAGTGATACTTGTTATCGCCTTGGCGGTGATCGCTATTTCCTTTGCTGGCATGGGGAAGCCACTGGACGAAACGGAGCAGACCATGGTCAGCGTTGAGATCCCATCGGGAGCCAACGCAGACAGCATTGCAAAGACGCTGGAAGAAAACAAGATTATCGACAGCGCGTCGGAATTTACACTTTGGTCGAAGATGAAGGGCTATGACAGCCAGTTCAAGGCGGGAACCTACGCACTTTCCGCAGCCATGGATTTTGAAACCATCGCCGACATTTTGGTGGGTGGCAAGGTCAGCATGGCGGTATTTACCGTACCCGAGGGATTAACCCTTGAACAGACCATAGAAAAGCTCGTATCTCAGAATATGGGCACGAAGGAAAACTTTGAGAATGAAGTAAAGGACAAGAAGTGGTTCGACAAATACGAGTTCTTAAGATACGCCTCCTATGAAGACGCCATGAGAGAAAGCCTTGAGGACAACTATTTAGAGGGCTATCTCATGCCTAATACATATTATGTGGCGAAAGGGGCTTCCGAGGAGGAAGTCATCGATGTAATGCTCAGCCAGTTCAATAAAGATGTCTTTGAGGGCATTTTCAAGGAGTTTTTGGAAGATAAGAACAGCTCGCTGCTGAACAAAAAATACGGCGATCATCTTAACACCGACGCCGGTTTTCAGCTTAGAGATGTGATCAAATATGCATCAATTATCGAGAGAGAAACAGTTTTGGACAAGGAAAGACCCCTGGTTTCGGCGGTTATTTATAACAGGCTGGAAAAAGGAATGAAACTTCAGATGTGTTCCACTGTTCAATATATACTTGGGTATCAAAAGGATAATCTGACATATGCGGATATTTCCATTGATTCCCCATACAATACCTATTTATACAACAACATTCCGGGGCCGATTTGTTCTCCGGGACTTGCCTCAATCAAAGCCGCGTTTTATCCGGAGGATACGGACTATCTGTACTTCGTGGTCAGCGAAAAGCTGGACGGAAGCATGAACTTTTCTTCTGATGCAGCTCAGTTTGAAAGGGACAAAGCGGCTTACAGCAAGGCCTACAGCGCGGCGCACAGTTAGAACTTGGGCTACAGAGTTTTAGACAGGATTTTATGATAGAAGCGGAAAGAAACATAACAAATGACAAGGTAACCGAATATATAAACGGATTCTACGAACCATTGACGGAGGATTTGGCAAGGCTCAGGCACGATGCCGAGGCAGAGGGCGTTCCGATAATATTAAAGGAAACCGAGAGCTTTCTCAGGACTTTTCTGGGAATAACAAAGCCGAAGCGGATCCTTGAAATCGGCTGCGCCGTAGGATATTCGGCGATGTTCTTTGCGGAGCTTACGGAAGCAATGGTTTATACCATCGAAAAAAATCCGGAAGCAGCGGAAACCGCAGCGGAAAATGTGAAAAACCTGGGCTATTCGGATAAGGTCAAAATATTCATCGGCGACGGTGAGGCCGTTATAAACGAGCTTCGCGAAATAGGCGAGGCACCCTTTGACTTTGTGTTCATAGACGCGGCGAAAAGCCATTACAAGC
>CAVJCN010000212.1:0-4127 GCA_963647945.1 Absicoccus sp.
GCCCTGATTTCCGCAAATTCTTCTACCGTAATCTCCTTGAATAACATACCCGTGACCTCTCTGCTATGTTTCTGCAAGAAGTCCGCAATCAGCCCCTCCTCCATGCAATGCTTCACCGCAAGGTTGATGGCTCCCTGCAAGTCGCCGCCGTTTGCTGCCATTTCTTCGCGTATGTAAAAGAGCAGCTTGCTGTAGCCCAGAAGCGACGGACTTCTCTCTAAAATTTCCTTGCCTTTAGTATAGTTCAAATTTACGAGATTTACAACTAGTTCTAGGGAATTTTCCTTCGGTTTTGCCAAAAAACTCGACGAAAGTCTCAGCTGCTTTTCTTCCCATTCACCGTCGCCGGCAAAAAAGACTTATCCCGATATTTCCGTTATTCCGATGTTTTGAAAAGAGCCGGTATTTGCAAAGGTCCTTCTATAAAACATCGGAATAATTTTAAGCTATCATTTTAATCCGCATGCTTTACGAACAGAGTCATCATCAGACTGTTTCGGTGATAATAGCTTCTGCTTGTATAGTGGATGGTTAGACTGCATTGCCTTGTCTAACGCCTCTCTTTTCATTTCCGTATCTGCATAGGCATAGATCAGTGTAGTCTCCAGGTTGGAATGTCCAAGCCATTCTGAAATTAACGGCAACGGAACGCCTTTTCGATACAAATGAATTGCCCGGCTATGCCGAAACATGTGAGGTGTGACTTTCTCAGGCACATCGTCACATGTAGTTTTTGCCGATATCGCATATTTATGAACAATTCTTGCTGCATTGTCATCCGACATTTGGCAGCGTTCTCCATGAATTTCTGTATAAAAAAGAGGGGTTGACGAATCAGACTCTTCCAAAGCAAACCGCTTGATGTAGCTTAGAAAATGTTGTTTTGTTTTTTCCATAATTGGAACAGTGCGTTCTTTTTTCCCTTTTCCCATTAAAACAACATAAGGAGCTTTCCCTTTTAGCACAATGTCAGCAGGATGCAGCCCTAGGATTTCACTGTCTCTTGCCCCGGTATCATAAAGAAGGATCATAAAAAACAAGTCGCGATGTTGTTTCTTCTTTCGCGGGTCAGGCTGTTTTAAGATTGCTTCCAATGCATTTTCACTGAAATGACGAATCGCTAAAGCCTTTTGTTTTTTTCGAAAAGGTACGGACTGAAGCGTAAGATAAAGGGCATGAATATCCGGGCTGCGGCTACCGCAATACTTTAAAAATGCACGTACCACGGAAAGCCGCTGATTTATGGTACCAGCTTCGCAGTTGCGCTCCTCTTGCAGCCATGAAAGGAACCTTTCCACAGAATCTACAGTAATATGATCAAACGTAATTTGGTAAAGGCTGCATTTTTCATGTTCTGCAAGATATGTGATAAACAGATTGAGCGATTCACGGTATGCTTTTAAGGTATGGCTACTTGCACATTTTTGCTTTGGAAGGAAGGTCCGAAGATACTCTCGCAGCAGGAAAAACAGTTCATTGCGATCAATCTTCATAGTCGGGCACCTCCGGAATGCCTTCCCATTCTGTGATTCCGCATTCAGTAAAATGTTCAGGTATAAGATGAATGTAATATGCTGTTGCCTCTAGCGATGAATGCCCCATATACTCTCTTAGATACGGCAGCATGTCAGAAACGTTTTTTCCTTCTCCTTGCCACTTCTTTATGACATAAGTGGCAAAATTGTGGCGAAAATCATATACGCGCGGATGCTTTTTCCCGGAAAATGCGTAACCTGAATTTTTTAGACAAGCTACAAACCAGTCTCTTTGTGCTTCTGAACTCAGTGGGATATTTTCTTGTGAACGTTGGAAGAAATACATCCTTTCCGGTAAAAACTGAGATATCACTCTGTCATATTCATTGCAAAGGTCGTTAAGATCTTTTGACATGGCAATTCTGCGGTCTTTATGCCCCTTTGACTCAGCAATATACAGGATTCCCTCCTGAAGATTAACATCACAGCAACGTAGATGTAAAGTTTCCTGTGGTCTGAGTCCACAGCAGAAATGCATACGAAACATAACCGGAACAAGCAGATGCCGATATTTTGAGGAAGGCTGCGCAGGCAATGTATCTGCACCGCGAAAAAACATTCGAAGTTCATCTTCGCTATACAGGTAAGGAAGGAAGGGCTGCGGCTTGCGAATTAGACCCTGAGGCATCGTATAGGTCTGCATATCGGTTGTCTTTAGATAATCAAGCAATCCCTTTAGTGCTGTAAGCCTTTGCAAGCGATTGTTTTCTGATTCTCCGTTTCGTAGGTATGACCATTTTTCTACAATTTCTTCAGTTATGATCCTGCTGTCAGGGAAATTCGCTACACAAAATGCATCAAATTGTCGCATCCTCTGAAGATAGGACTTTTCTGTGTATCCAATCGAGCATTTAAAACGAATGTATCTTTCAATCTGCTCTGAGAATGCACTGATAAAACGGTTCTTTTTCATTTGTATACCTCCCTCGTCAAAGGGGCATAGGTGAAATCCAAAGAACACTCTCGAAGAATATCCGATGCGAGGGGCAAATACCGCTGCAATGCAGCCTGACTGCGATGCCCAAGTACCTGAGAAATCATTTCGATATTTGTATCAGATTCCAAAAGCCATTTTCCGATTGTACGGCGAAAAGCATGAAGGGATTTTCCGTCGTAAGCATTTTTTTCAATCCCGGATGCCTGCAGAGTTCGGATAAAAATGGTTCGGATTGATTGACTTTGAAGCTTTCGGTAAGGAGCTAAAACAGTCAAAAATACATAAGGAAGCGTAGACTTGGGACGAGCGTGCGTCAAGTAATCCTCCAGCGCATCGAGCGTTTCCTGATTCACAGGAAGACTAAGCGGCTTGTTTGTTTTATGCTGAACTAATACAATAATTCTCTCTCTTCGGTTGATTTGTTCCAGCTTTAAATTTGCAAGATCCATGCTCCGCATACCGCTGCAAGATGCTAAAAGCAGAATCGCATAGTTCCTTTTCCCAACGGGCGTTTCTCGATCCGGATGCTGCAAAAGAATCTCCATATCCTGGCTATCAATTGCAGGAAGAACCTTTCTGCGTGATGCAGCTGCTTTGTAGGATACGAGTTCAATACCTGTAATATGAACACCACTTGCTTTTAGAAATTGAAGAAGCTTTCGGAGTAGATATATGACAGACTCCATGCTATTTTTGTTTTCTGTACGTTTGAAGTTTAAAAAGTCGATCAGAATCTCTTCAGTCGTCATGGTCTCGACAGTTAGATTGTGTTGCTCAAGAAAATAGAAAAAACTACGTGCAATCGTACAAGCACTTGGAATGGCGGCTTCAGCAAGCGTGAGACTTTTTAGAAATTTGTCTACCCATTGAGAGGAATCTTCGCTTAACTGATATTTGTACCGTTTTCCGGTCTGATAACTTGCTTGAAACGGTCTATCGTGATAGAAGTCATCCATCATAAGGCTGAATCTTTGATATTGCCTGCCTTGCCTTTCAGAGATTTTACCTTTCTTTACAAGGGCATCGACATGAATGCGGTACCGCTCATTTGCGTCCGGCTCATAGTGCTGAATGTTTTCAGAAGAGTAAAATGTTTCTAATGATTTGCAAGCGTACAAATATTTTTCAAATATACCATCAGAATTTCCTCTTTGAGACAGATACTTTTGGACGCTTGCAACTCCTTTTGCGAATATGGTTGTCTTGTACATAATGATACCTCCTACAAAATTTGTTTGTAAGAAGAATGTACTATATCTGCAGAGCAAAAGGAAGGCAAAAATTATTCCGATGTTTTATAGAAGGACCTTTGCAAATACCGGCTCTTTTCAAAACATCGGAATAACGGAAATATCGGGATAAGTCTTTTTATTCCGATATCGGAATAAAAAGACATAAAATTCCGGTGCCGGAAATTTTACGGCTTTCTTGCCGTAAAGCCCTTCTTTTCCGGTGATGTCCTCTAAAGTACGGCTGACATAGCCCAGACATCTCATTGGGATATTCCTGTTCACGGTGCTTTGGCACTCGGTCAGCACCAGATGGCGGTCTTTGATTACAAAGCCCAGGTCGTTGTTTCGGTCGATGTAAAGGGCGTTTTCCAGCGTGGTATACTCCAGCTTTGTGTCCGGCGGCAAATTTTCTCCCGTCACCGC
>CAVJCN010000213.1:0-4110 GCA_963647945.1 Absicoccus sp.
ATGTATAGGTTATGAAATTCTGAAATTCTGAAATTTTAAAATTCTATGGTCATCTGCCCGGCTGCCACCGGATCCAGTTCTTCGGCAGGTTGGGATTCCTCGATATCATCGTTTATGACGCTTTCGATGTCCTCAATGTCCGGAAGTTCCTTAAGATCGGTGAATCCGAAATTTTTGAGAAAGGCATCTGTCGTCCCGTAGAGAATCGGCCTGCCTATGGCGGCGGAACGCCCTACTTCTTTAATCAGGCCTTTATTCATAAGCCCTTCCACTACCCTGTCGCATTTGATTCCTCGGATGGCTTCCATTTCGCCCTTTGTCACAGGCTGCTTGTATGCGATGATTGCAAGAACTTCCAAAGCCGACTGGGAAAGTTTCTTAGCCTTTACAGGCGTGCAAAGTCTGCGGACATAGTCCGCGTTTTCCTCACGGGTCACAAACTGGAAAGCTTTGTTGACCTCCCGAATTACGATTCCTCTGCCCTCCTGCTCATATTCCGCCTGAAGCTCCTTAAAATACTCATAGGCTTCCTCTTTGCTTATGTTGAAAACATCCGCCGCCGCCTTTGCTTCCAGCGGTTCGCCCCATGTGAACATCATGGACTCCATGGCGGATTTAATTGCCCTATTTCCTGTCATTTTGCCATTCCTCCTGCACTCTTTCTCCTGCACTTACTTCAATATCGCCGTAGGTGGCGCGTTGTTCCACCTTCACGGCTCTTGCCTTTGCCATTTCCAGCAGCGACATGAAAGTAACCACCACATCGTACCTGTCCTTTTTATCCCGAATAAAGTCCTTGAAGCTGAAAACCTGTCCGATTTTCTCCCGAACCCGCTGCAAAATATACGAAATTCGCTTTTCCATGCTTGCCCGTTCCCTCTCGATACGGGTATAGTGCCTGCGCACCGCCTCGACCCTCTGCTTTTTCTGGATGAAAAGTCGGAACGCCGAAGCAAATTCCTTTAAATCAAGGCTGAGATATTCTTCCGGATTTTCCAGATACTGCGAAATGTCCTCCTGGGGTTTTTCAAAGATATCCATATTGCGCTCCTCTCGCCCCTCAAGCATCTGAGAAAGCTCTTTGAAACGCTTGTATTCCAACAATCTTTCCACCAATTCGGTTCTTGGGTCTTCATCGATGATTCCCTGTCCGTCCTCGGTTGTCCGTGGCAAGATCATCTTGGATTTTATCTCGATGAGGGAGGAAGCAAGCACCATAAACTCCGAAGCAAGCACCACATCCTGCTCCTCCATTTCTCTTATGTACGCCAAATATTGATTTGTGATTTCGCTGATTTTAATGTCATAAATGCTCATCTCCGCATTTTCTATCAGATAAACCAGCAGGTCGAAGGGTCCCTCAAAGGACTTCAGTCTGACTTTGTACATAATTTACTCCGATTCCTGTTCAAATTTATTGTATGCCAGCAGCGCCAATACCACGATCGCGCAGCCGATAATCTCCGCAGTCGTTGGGATCTGGTGAACCATAACGATTGCCAAAAGGGTTGAAAACACAGGATCTCCCGCTTCCCAAGCCGACACATACAGCGAGCTTACCCGTCCCATACAGAGGTTAAAAACCGCATGGGAACCGATTTGACAGATGAACACCAGGCACAGGATGTAGACATAGTCCATTGTCGGATAGCCCAGAACCTGTGTGGCTGTTGCAAGGTTCGCCGCCGCAAAGCACAGCCAACAGGAAAAGAACAGAAGCATTACATAGATGCTGCCTTCCACTTCCTGACGGACTTTACCGCCGATTGCAAAATACACGCCCATACCGATGCCCGCCGCCAGTGCCAGTAAATTACCCGAGAGTTTTCCGCCGGAAAAAGAGGAAAAGTCCGAGCATACGATCAGCGTGCCGCCGCAGAGTGCGACTATAATTGCCGCCACGGATTTCCAGGAAATCTTTTTCCTGTAGATAAATACCGTGATAAATATTACCACCAACGGGTGGAAGGAGGCAAGAACCGCCGCGCTTGCAACATTTGTGAGCTTCACCGCCGAATACCATGTATAATAGTGTATAAAAAGGAATACACCCGAAAGGAAGCACAGCAACAAATTTTTCCCGGAAATTTTCGCAAGTTGCTGTCGCTTTCCCGCATCCGCAAGTACCGGGATTGCAAAGAACGGCACCGCTATAAGCAGTCGCCAAAAGCCGATCACGGTAGGCGGCGCCGATATCAGCACACCGAAGTTCCCCGATGTGGCTCCGCAGAGAACCGCTATAACCACCAGTATCTTTGCGTATTTGTCAATAAAACCTTTTTTCTCTTGAATCTCTTTCGTTTCGCCCATTTTTATTCCTCGAACAATTTTTTCAAATTTTCCTCGTAAGGCGGCTTTACAATTCCCTTTTCGGTGATAACCGCCGTGATGTATTTGTGGTCGGTCACATCGAAGGCCGGGTTGTAGGTTTTTACGCCTGCCGGTGCCATATTTTTCTCGTACCACATTTTGTAAATTTCCTCGCCGTTCCTAAGCTCGATCTCGATGTCGCCGCCGGTCTTTGTATTCATGTCGATGGTCGAGGTAGGAACATACATATAGAACGGGATCCCGTATTCCTTTGCGAGGATTGCCACTCCGCTCGTGCCGATTTTGTTTGCCCCGTCGCCGTTTGCCGCCATGCGGTCGCAGCCCACAACCACCGCGTCTATCCAACCGTTTTTCATCACGATGGAAGCCATGTTGTCGCAGATCAGGGTCACATCAACCCCCGCTTTCGTAAGTTCCCATGCCGTAAGCCTTGCTCCCTGAAGAAGGGGCCGGGTTTCGTCAGCAAAAACCTTAAAATCATAGCCCTGCTTCTGTCCGAGATAGATTGGGGAAAGGCAGGTTCCGTACTTTGCCGTGGCAAGGGCCCCTGCGTTACAGTGGGTGAGGATCCCCATTCCCGGCTTAAGCAGGCTCAGCCCGTATTCGCCCATTTTGCGGCAGGCTTCCTCATCTTCCCTGCGGATTTTGTTTGCTTCGTCCAGCAAAAGCAGCTTTGCGTCGTCCACCTGATCCCCGGCACAATGGTCGCAGGAGCACATGAACCCGCAAGCTGCATTATCAAAAGCGTTTATATATTTGTCCAGCATATTCTCACAGCGTTTCAGCGCCCAGGAAAGGTTTACAGCCGTAGGTCTTGCGCTGCAAAGGTACTCGCTTGTTTCCCTGACACATTCGCGAAATTCTTTGACCTTGGTGCCCGGAAAATCCCGGGTTGAAACATAGAGCCCGTATGCTGCGGCAACTCCGATTGCCGGAGCGCCTCTGACTTTGAGTTTGAAGATCGCATCCCATACATCTTCTTTTGTCCGCAATTCCGTATAAACTTCTTCTCCCGGTAAACGGGTCTGATCTAAAATCAACAGTCTGCCATCCTCAAAATTTACCGGAACAATATTAAAATCTTTCATCTTTGCCCTCACTTTTTGTGCAAAATATGCAAAATATGTATCGAAAATTTCTTAACAATATATTTTACCACAGTTTGCGGGGAAAATGAAGCTATTTATCTGGGAAATTGCTCAGCAGCGAAATTGCTCAGCGGAAATTGCTCAGGAGATTGCTCAGGACGGCCGCATCCGTCTTCGCCTCCGAAACGGTTATCGCCGGAATTTTTAATCATACACTTCGCTTCGGTCTGAGCAACCGCCTTTGCATAAAATACATCGCTGTTAAAGTCCGTAGAGGTGGTCTTCTTCGTGGTGACCGGTGAGCCTGCGCTCTTCCATACATAGTACAGCGTACAGCGCATAGCCCTTCGTACAAAGCTCTTCTCCGTGGAACAGTATAGGTACAGTATAAACCGACCATTTTTTTGCCAATTGGCTTTTGCCGCTTTTCTGCGGGAAATAGCCAATTTTTTTGTTGTTTTTGGTACATTTTTTTGGCTTTTTTAGAGGATATGACGATTTTGTCCAATTTCGGACAAAATCTGCCGGATATTTTAACAGCTCAGGAAAAAAGAGGAAAAGAAATTGGCTTTTTTAAAATAATCCTCGTAAAAAGCCAATTTCAAGATTGTATGCCCCGAAAATGCACTGAAAGCGATGTTTTCGGTGCATTCCTGCCATCGCTTTTTCAGGCAATTCCTCTTTCAAGCAG
>CAVJCN010000214.1:0-4096 GCA_963647945.1 Absicoccus sp.
GCCTTCCGGCGTGACAGCGTTCATCTTCTGCCGGTGCATGGAAATGTCGAGCCCCTGCTTCTGGAACTTCTCATTCTCATCGGCTTCCTCAGAGACGATGACCGCCATTTCCACACGGTTCATGTAATTGAGGATGCGCGTCAGCTCATCGCGCTGTTCTTTGGTGGCGGCGCTGTTGCGCTCCTGCATGATCTTCTGCTTCTCAATCGCCCAGTAATGCTGCACCTTGTCGTACATCTTCACCGTCGTATACTTATCGACGGAGACGACCATGCCCTTCCCAAGGAAACCGCGGCGCGGGAAATGATGAGCAATATCCTGGGCGATCTTATCAATGCGATCCTCCCTCTTGATGACCTCCAAAATCCGAGAGGAGGAGTTTTCCAGCAAGCGGGTCTCGTCCTCGTTCAGGTTTTCCTCCTCGATGATGTCCACCACATCGTCGTCCAGAAAGTCATTTTCCAGCCCGACCTCCGGCACACGGCGGGAATAGAACAGCGGCACCGTGGAGCCGTCCTCCACCGACTGGGCGAAGTTATACTCTGACACATAGTTCCCGAACCACTGGTTGGTCAAGCGCTTGCTGCCCAGCAGCGGGGTGCCAGTAAAGGCGATATAGTTGGCATTGGGCAAGGCCGTGCGCATGTTCTCCGCCAGATCCTTGTACTGTGTCCGGTGCGCTTCATCCACCAGCACGATGATATCGTCCCGGGTGGAGAGCACCGGGTACTTTTTGCCCTTGTCATAGCGGAACTTGTGGATCAGAGTGAAAATGAAGGATTTGTTGGTCTGCAGATAGTCCCGCAACTGTTTGCCGTTCTTGGGCTGACATTCCTCTTTCTGCCCAATCACTTCCGTCTTTACGAAATTCTTATGGATCTGGTCATCAAGATCTTCGCGATCGGTGATGATCAGGAATGTGAAATTGCCCGGGATCTTGCGCCGAACCTTGCGGGCAAAGAACACCATGGAAAAGGACTTGCCGGAGCCCTGGGTGTGCCAGAAAACGCCCAGCTTGCCCTGCAGCTCCGCCCGATTCTTCACCGATTCCATCAAATTGTTCACGCCGAAATACTGATGGTTTTTGGCAATGATCTTGTTCTTCTGGTTGCGGAACATGATAAAGTTTTCGATGTAATCCACCAGACGATCTTTCCGCAGCAGGCCGTCGATGAAATAGCGGACCGAGCTTTCTCCCACCGTACCGGCTTCCTTCAACGCCTGACGGTCAGGCCGTTCCTTCTCGGAGTTAACCTTCAGCCACTCAAAGAAATGATTGTAGGTGGCGTTGAACGCGCCGAGCCGTGTCTCCAGCCCATTGGACAGCACGCAGATCTGGTTGAATGCGAACAGGTTCGGGATATCCCGCAGATAATTTTTCAGGTTGTCGTTGTAAGCTTCCTCTACCTTGACGATGCTGTTTTTCAGCTCGACAAACACCATGGGCAGGCCGTTGATGAAAATCAGCACATCTGGGCGGCGCCAGTAGATGCGCCCCTGTATCCACATCTGAGAAACGGCGGTGAAGGTGTTGTTTTCCGGACAGTCGAAATCCACCATCTTCACAAAAGCGAAATCCTCTTTGCCGTTGCGGCGGAGGCTGATCTTGATGCCGTTGCGGATCTGATTGTAGTACTTGTAATTCGTGGCCGTCATATCCGTGGCGCTGAAATCGCGGCACAGATCCCGGGCGATCTCTTCCAGCTTTTTGCCGGGAATGCCGGGATTCAGGCGCGCCAAGGTCTCCCGCAGAACAAGGGGGAGCACGCATTCCTTCTTGCTGCTGCGCCCTGTCCCGTCGGGCAAGAGTTCCCGCTTGTCCGGGGAAGGATCACAGCGCAGAATACCATATTGGAACGGGTCGCCCTCCAGCTTTTGCAGGATTGCCTGTTCAATATCGTCTTCGGATATGAAGTTGCGCATGATTGTCACCACCTATATTATCCGTTCTTTTGAATGTCTTCTTTAAATTGCTTTACGCGCTCTTTGCGCTCCAGATGATCCAATTCCAGGAATGCCAGTAGGCACATTTGGTATATATCATCATACCATTGTTCGATGTCGCCATCTTTCATGTCTGCAACGAAATGAATATAGTTCTTACCGCCTTGCTCTGCATTATTATGCCGTACATTTACGCTGTTTAACAGATAAAACAGGTCTGATTCCAGCGAGGTATTGATCTGCTTTAGCTTTGTCCGCTTTGCTTCCAGTTTATCCGCCAGCGCAATCAGGGTAGCTTTCTTCCGCTCCAAATTGCCTTTCATGGAGTGATGATTGTATTCAATTATCCTATAAGACAGAGCAGGATCTACTATCTCCGCGGCAGAAATCGCCGCCTGGTCTTTGGGGACAAAATCAGTAATACCGTTTTGATTATTTGGCATATACCCTATGGTCTCGATAACCGTCAGCACTTGCTGGACATAGAACTGCATTGGGTCACCAATTCCGACTATACCACCGCCATAGATGGCATTTTGATTGTAGATGGCGAGATTATATGAATACTCACAAAAAGACACTAAATACTCTATGTCAAAGGTAGAAGGATTCTTTTCAAAGCTATATCCATAAAAATCATCAAAGTCATCTAAAGATACGCATGTACCGCGAAAGGGAAGCCGAACAAAATATGTCGCACAGTAATCCTTCAACGAAGATCCTGCTCCCACCATATCTTGAAACTTCTGTACACAAAACATTCCATATAGACGGTCATACTCTCTACGAATATCTATGGCCGCAGTTTTCAAAACTTGGGAAAAGGGAATACGTTTCATATCAGTTTGCCTCTATTTCGAATATGTTTTCTGTCTGGTTAGATTAAAGTATTGTGTTTGCACAGCGGTAAAACAGTCTGTCTTTTGCTATCCTCTTTATTGGCGTAGGAACTTTCTTACAGTCGTTTATGGCCTCAGCAAGAATATCTTTGACGCTTACTCTCGCATTTCGGACGTCGCATATGGCTTCCTTGGCTGTAACCCTGCGTTTAGAGCTTCTTATCAGGGACTCCATAAAACTCTCAAAAGAATCAATATATCCCTCTCGGATGCCCTTGTTTACATCAATTGCAACATAATTGTGGAAGTTAAGCACATTCCTTTGCCCAGGATTGTTTTGCAAAACGAGTATTTCTGTATGTCCGGAATAGTTCCATCGAATACGGTTTTGCAGCTTTTCCTTAAATTCAGTAAAGGCCTTTGTGCTGAAATACCAGTCCCGCTGCATCATCGCATCGACTTTCCTATAAGTCTGGTCTTCTGCCTTGGCAAAATCATCAGTGTACCCGATAGCATAAATAGAGCAGTATTTTGCAGAATTGTAATGGATATACTCAAATTCTTTTAAGATTTTTTCTTCCGTTGGACGAGCGAAAAGGAAAACGACAATTTCCATGTTTTCAACTTGGCTTTCGATACGCTCTATTTCTTCGTATGTACTGGCGGCAAACATGATTACACCTCCGAATTGTCCTGATTTTTCGCTGCTTTGCTCCATTTCTCAATCAAGTAGTTTACAAACGCCGAACAGGAAACCAGCATGTATTTTGCGTCTTCGGCGGGCGCCCATTTGAAATCAATGCCTCCATGACGGATTCCGTCCTCGTCTGAAGTATACCCGTACATAGATGAAAACGCGTTTTCCATTGACGGGTGGATATGCACTCCGTAGTCTTTAAGCTTTTTTATTGTTTTCCCTAGAGTTGCATTCTTACCGGACAATCCAGTAATAATGCTGCAAACTGCCTCAACTGCACTGATCGACTCCTTAATTGAGTTTTCGTAATCAGGTAGGGGCCTTCGTGAAAAAAGCTCTGTTGCCTTTTTTAAATGTACATTTATACTGTTATAAGGGGTTTGTTGTGCCTGTTCGATACACTTTATTTCGTACTCATTTGTAATGGGGACTACTTGTCTTCCGATTACTCTGTATCCAGCATTCTCAGCCGATAGAACACCATTAAAGTTATCTATTGCATCACTGAGGTCTTTCGTCGGGAGAAATGCGAGATATATTTCAACGAAATCATAGATTCGATACCATTCTGCCTGATCATACCATTTCCGAAAAACAGCAAGATTTTTATCCAAAT
>CAVJCN010000215.1:0-4085 GCA_963647945.1 Absicoccus sp.
GTCTGTCTGTCTGTCTGTCTGTCTGTCTGTCTGTCTGTCTGTCTGTCTGTCTGTCGCAAGAATCGTGCCAGCCATCATGCAATTTTCAAACAAATCTGCGTGCATTCTCATATTTCCTTTCCTAAATCTCTAAGAACCATCTTACACCAAGCTGCCACATTTGTAAAGGGGGAATTTTGCCGGGCTGACGCTATTTATTCAGCAAAACTATTCCCACGAGGCACACGGCGATTCCCGCTGCCTTGGTCGCCGTAAGGGCTTCGTGATAGATCAGCACGCCTACGATGAGCAGGGCGATTGCAACGAAAATCGCCTGGACGATATTGCCCAGAGATACTTCCCAGCCCGCCTTATACATGAAGATTGCCCCGACTTCCAGCCCCACTACCGCAAGACCCAGCACAAAGGGTGTCCAGTTCAGGTTCGCAAGCTGGGAGCTTATGCTTTCGCCGTTTCCGATGGTAAGATAAAGAGCGATGGAAACCATTGCTCCCACGATATAGGTAATCGCCATGCACAAAAAGGAATCCAGCCCCGCCGGAAGAGATTTTGCTGTGATGTGATAAAATACATTGGAAAGTACCAATAAGCCGATGGGCCAATAATATGCAAACATTTTCTTTACCTCCAAAATTTTAGCCTGTTTTTTCCTGTAACCGGCAGCACCGCCGGTGATTTATTTTTAAACGCCACAATAAAAGCGACGCACCCCGTATCTTCTAAGGCCTAACGATACGAGATTCGTCGCTTGTATAAGCGTTTCTCACCCGGCGGCGAGCATCCTCTTATTTTTCAAATTTTATTTTTCTTTGTTGTTCTTAAGAATCAGTCTACCATACTTTGAGGAATATGTCCAGTATTTGGAGCTGAGTTTCGAGCAGTTCGCCGAAGTGATTTTTGAAACCTTAATAGATGTTGCAAGCCACGGTTTCCATGTAAAGTTTGCTGCGCCGTAGGCTTTGCCCGATGTTGTATAGTAGTTGTTGAAGATATTTCTCTTCATCACATCGTATCCGCCGCTATAGTAGCCGATGAGCTGACCCTTTATCAGCTTGCTGTTGCTTCCGCTGACCTTGCCTGTGGAATAGTTTAGCTTCACATATCCGTCCAGGACATCTGCGGTTGCAGCAAGCCCCCCTGCGTTACCTTTGCCCTTGTGTGTAACCGTCCCTGCATTGTAGCAGTTTCTCATATCTGCGCAGAATCCAGCGATGCCCCCTGCATCTGCGGTTACATTGCTGTTTACGGTCACCTTGCCCTTGTTGTAGGTCTGCTCAGCCTTACTTACGCTGGCTACAACTCCCGCAATACAGATTTCGCCAATGCCCACCTCAGCGCCTTTGTATGAAATTGCACCGCTGTTGCTGCATTTTGAAACTTTTTTACCCACATAGCTTACGCCACAGGCTACACCCGCCGCTGTGGAACCCTGGTGATTCTTGGCATTGTTGATTATGCTGATGTTGCCTGTATTGGAGCAGGATATTACGCTGGACTTTGTACTTATAATTACACCTGCCGCGCTTACAGTAAAACCATAGGCGTTGTCTGTGGTTTTATTACCTGTAATGGTGATATTGCCGCTGTTCTTGCAGCCTGAAATATTTGTGCTGCCGGTGTAAAGCCCAGTTATGCCCGCAGCCTCACACTCGCTGCTTCCCCAGTTTGGATCCGGAGTATGGGTTATAGAGATATTCCCTTTGTTGGTGCAGTTCTTTATCGAACCCTTGCCTGCAATCCATACAACTCCTGCGGCAACCGGAGCATCGTTTCCCTTATGAGTAAGCGTTATATCGATATCGTTGGTGCAGCTTGCGAAGGTTCCTTTTTCGTACTCATAATACACGATTCCGGCGGCATTGCACCCGTCATCGGTCTGGCAACCGTCTTCGTCTAAGTCGTAACGATTACTGATCTTGATGCTGCCGGTTGTTTTCACTCCGTTAAATGTACAGTTTCTTGACACCGCAAGAAGTCCCGCAGCATTTCCCCCGCCGGTCATGGTAATACTTACATTCGACATTGTCAGATTCTTGAAGGTTGCGCCTTCGGCATTTCCGAACAAGGCGACATCTTCTTTCCAGCTCGAAGCCGTATACCGATAGCCCTTGATTGATTTGCCGTTGCCGTCAAGTGTGCCTTTGAACGGGTTTTGGCTGTCCGCAAACAACAACAGATTTGTTTCTCCCGAAAGGTCAATGTCATTTGCCAGATAATAGCTGCCGCTCGGGTTGCTTTCCATGGCCTTCAGGTCGTCTACCGTTGAAATTGCAGTGCCTGTCGGTGTAGCCCCATACGCCGGCACCGCCGCAAAGCTCATGGTAAACACTACCGTCAATGCCAGAAAGAGTGTTAATAATTTCTTTTTCTTGCTCATTTTTCGATCTCCCATCTTATAGATTTAGATGTTTTTCATAGTACCAGTATAAATCAGACATCTATGTTCAAGTCAAGATGTTTTTGAAAAAAATCCTGAACAAAATCCAAGAAGTTTTTTTCGGCTTTGGTTAGGCGTTTTCTTTCTTTGTATACGATCCCCAGTTCGCGAAATGCGCCCGGCTCTACCGGAAGTTTTTTTACCTTTTCGCCGCTGCCTCGCAGCACAAGTTCGGACATCATGCTCACTCCCATGCCCCCTGCCACCATGCCGATGATAACCGGGTCGTCCGCCGTAGCCGGAAGCAGCTTCGGCTTAATTCCGTATTCTGCAAATAGTTCATGCACTTCCACATCTTCTCCGTAGGAAGGCATAATAAAGGGATAGTTCTCAAAATTTTTCAGCGGAAAGCTGCCTGCCTCTTCACTGCTTTGGGGAAGAACCGCGAAAAAAGGATCCTGCGCCAGAGGCAGAAAATGATAGCCGCAGGACTTGTCCTCACAGGCGAAAATCAGATTGTATTTTCCGTTTTTCATGCTGCGATAAAGCTCCTGTCTTCCCACCACTTTCAGTTCCACGGTAATTTGGGGGTTGTTTTTGGAAAACACACCTATCAGCTCCGGCATCCAGTTCTTCGCAATGCTGGCGTAGGCGGCAATATGCAGGGTTTCCCCTTGCTTTTTCCCCAGCCTTTCCGCTTCTTTTTCCAAATCTTTGTAGGCATCCGCATATTTTCTGAGATAGGGAAGCAGCCGCGCCCCCTCATCGCTGAGGGCGATTCCCCGATTGTTTCTTTCCGCCAGTTTCACTCCCAGTTCCTCTTCCAGACGATGCAAAAGATGGGAAAGTCCCGAGGGTGTGTAGCCGTTTTTTTCGGCAACCGCCATAAGGCTTCCGGATTCCATCGCTTCCAGTAAAATTTCAATCTTCTTCGGCTCCATTTGTCCCTTTTGCCTCCCTTTTGATGTGAATTTTTATCATATCAATATTATAAACTGTCGCTTCTCAACTTACAAGAAAAAGTGTAAAATTATAATGTTAATTTTCAGAAAATTTTAAGGAGGTATCCGCTATGATAGGAACCATTTACAATACAGCTATGATTATCGTCGGAAGCGTTGTGGGAAGCCTGATGAAAAAAGGCTTAAAAGAAAAACAGCAGCAAGTCCTTTTCGATGCTATGGGACTTGCCGCCTGCGGTATCGGTATTAATTCAATTGTAAACAATATGCCAAACAGCGATTTTCCGGTGCTTTTCATCGTGAGCCTGGCGCTGGGCAGCATTGTGGGCACAAGCCTGGATATCGACCGTAAATTCCAGAGCATCGTGGATCGCAAGGGTGGAGAAGGTCTCGGTCAGGGGCTTTCCACCGCGATTTTACTCTTTTGCATCGGGACCCTTTCCATACTGGGCCCCATTCAAAGCGCCATTTACGGGGACGAAACCTTTCTCTTTACCAACGGAACTCTCGACCTGGTAACCTCAATGGTTCTTGCTTCCACCTACGGCATCGGGATCGCGGCAGCCGCAGTTGTACTTTTCCTCTGGCAGGGAGGAATCTATCTCGGAGCAGGGTTTCTTGCGGATTTTATCTCCGATCCTTTTATGACGGAGCTTTCCATCGTAGGGGGTTTTCTGATCGCCGCTTCCGGGGTTTCGATCCTCAAAATCAAGGATTTTAAGACCATGAACCTGCTTCCTTGCCTG
>CAVJCN010000216.1:0-4084 GCA_963647945.1 Absicoccus sp.
GCCCCGGGCGGCAGGCAAAGGCAAAAGGATCCTCGGAAATCCCCGGGCGGCGGGTGCGCCTCAAAAAGGCTCGCCGTAAATCCGGCGAGCCTTCGCATTTATTATTATGTTTTCCCCTGCCGCCGGCAACATCCCGGGCGGTTTTCTACCCTTTGGCTTCTGCCCTTTGGTTTTTATCCTTTGGCTTCTACCCTTCGGTTTTTACAGCGTATTTTGGTTGAGATAGTCAACGGCAAGCTGGGCGTAAAGTCCTGCGCCCTTTACCATTTCCGCCTCGTCAACCTTGAATTTGCCGTGGTGGTTTGCATAAACCGCGTCGATTTTAGGATTGCGCACTCCCACCATGCAGATCGTCCCCGGAATATCCCGCATCATCTCGGAGAAGTCCTCGCCTCCGGTTACGGGCTTCAGGTGCTGCACCTTGCCCTCGCCAAAGGTCTTTGCTACGGCGCCCTGTGCCAGCTTGGACAGTTTTTCATCGTTGATGGTTGGGTCTACGATCGGTGTATAAGTAAGCTTGCCCTCGCAGCGATGGGCCGCGCAGATATTCTTCACGATGCGCTCCATAGCCTGCGGAAGATACTCGTTGACTTCTTTGGAATAGCAGCGGGTGGTACCCACCAGCTTTGCGGTGTCCGCGATGATATTCCAGCCTGTACCGCTGTTAAAGGAGCCAACGGTGATGACCGCAGGATCCTGCGGGTCGATTTCACGGCTTATAATCTTTTGAAGCTCCTCTACCACCGCGCAGCCGGTTGTCAGTGCATCCATGCCCTGCTGAGGCGCGGAGCCGTGGCTTCCCTTACCCTTGATCTCGATTTCAAACATATTCGCTCCCGCCATCACAGGCCCCGGAGCCACGGCAACATAGCCGCTGTCCACATCTGCCCATACATGAAGCGCGAAGCAAGCGTCCACACCTTCCAGAGCGCCGTCTTTGATCATCAGCTTTGCGCCCTGGCCGTTTTCTTCCGAAAGCTGAAAACACAGCTTCACCGTGCCGTTTATCTCGTCTTCCATGTCCTTCAGGATTTTTGCGCAGCCCAGCAGCATGGCGCTGTGGCTGTCATGGCCGCAGGCATGCATTACGCCGGGGTTCGTGGAGGCATAATCAAAGTCGTTTTCTTCCTGCACCGGCAGGGCATCCATGTCCGCCCGGAGCAAAACGCATTTGCCCGGCTTCTTGCCGCCGATGGTAGCAAGAGTTCCGTTGCCCGCCATGGTAACAAAAGGAATACCCATCTTTGTCAGTTCCTCGCGGATTTTCTTTGCCGTATTTTCTTCCTGCAAGCTGAGCTCCGGATATTTGTGGAAATATCTCCTCATTTCTATGGTATAATCCGCATATTTTTGTGCCGCTTCAGCAATATTCATTTTATTTGCATCCTCCTTTTTCGCCGCCGTTAAGAAAGTCAACCGTAACCTGTACGAACAAAGCAACGCTGCGCTTTAGGATGCCTTCGTCGATATCGTATTTTTCGTTGTGGTTTCCGTAGCAATGCACATCGTCATAGCTACCCATGAATCCGTAAACGCCCGGAATTTTCTCAAGATAGAAGGAGAAAGATTCTCCGCCCATGGTAGGAGGCTGTTCTTCCAGTCCATCCTCGCCGAAGAGTTTTATGGCTGCGTTTCTGCAAATGGAAAGCATATTTTCGTCGGAGTTTATTGTAGGCGGCCACATTTCCCTATAGTCGATTTTTGCATTTACACCCAGAGCCTTGCCTGTATTTTCAACGATGAGGCTAAGGTCTTTCTGAAGATTCTTACGAACCTGTGCGTCAAAGGTTCTGAGAGTGCCCTCCATGATAACCTGATTTGCCACGCAGTTCCAGCGAGCGCCGCCGTGGATGGTTCCGATGGTCAGTACCAGCGGATTCAGCGGATTGTTTCTCCGGGAAACATAGGTCTGGAGATTCATTGCGATACTGCAAGCCGCTATGATTGCATCGTGACCGTCCTGAGGACAAGCGCCGTGGGATGCGTAGCCGTCAACGGTGATGGTGAACATTCCCCCTGCCGCCATGATATTTCCCTTTGAGAAAGTTGCCTTTCCGCTGTGTCCCGCAGACCATGTGTGCATACCGAAGCAAGCGTCCATGCCCTCCAGGCAGCCGTCCTTAATCATATAGGAAACACCCTCCAGAGTTTCCTCCGCCGGTTCAAAGCAAAGGTTGATGGTTCCGCAAAGCTCGTCTTTTATCTCGTTCAAAATCTTTGCCGCCCCCAGCAAAACACTGATATGGGTGTCGTGTCCGCAGGCGTGCATACATTCCGGATTCTGGCTGGCAAAAGGAAGTCCCGTTGCCTCATGTACCCCCGAAAGTCCGTCAATATCCGCTCTGAGCATGATGCCCTTTCCCGGCTTTCCGCCGTGGATTACGCCCAGCACCCCCGTATGATCCGGAAAGGTCTTGTATTCGATACCCATGGCTTCAAGATCCGCCGCTATCGCCTTTGTGGTTTCCACTTCGTGCATCGATGGCTCCGGATGAGCGTGGTAATATCTTCTTCTTCCGATTATATACTCTTCGCTTTCTTTCGCCATTTCCCAAACATCTTTCATTTTGTTTACCTCCTTATGAATAAAAAGCACCCGCCTGTATGTATGACGGGTGCGAAATCAGCAATTACAGCAAGGTTGCGAATATACCTGCGATAAATACAGAAGTGATGGTTACTGTGATGAATCCGCCGACTACCATGGACGGGAACATCTTGCTCAGCAGGTACTGTCTTTCCTCTTCCGTTTCGCTTACGCCCTTGCAAGTGGATTCTGTGATGATTGCATCGCACGGGAATCCATATAATGCGGTAAGTCCGTTTGCAAATGCCAGCTCGAAAGGCATCTTGAGAATCTTTGCGATGATGAATGCGAAGATACCCATACCTGCAACGCCTATGAGGATCAAAAGAATCATAGGGCCGATAATTGTTTTAAGCATTGCCGGAGTGCAGTCCTTCAGACCGTCAAATACATACATCATAAGAGCGAACATGATGATCTGGAAGGAGTTTGCTCTGTTCAAAAGGCTTGTGTCAAGGAAGCCGATGGTGGTGAAGGCAACGCCCAGTACCAAAGCCCAGATTGCGCCGCTGATGGTTCCGATTCCAGGGAAGTTTACGGTTCCCAGTTGAGTTGCAAGCCAAGCTACAAGACCCAGTTTAAGAAGCATAAGCCCTGCGGTGTTGTACTTGTCAGGAATCTTCGGCAGCAATTTCTTTCTGTCGTCTGTAGGAATTGCCGTCATGCCGGCGTTTGCCATTTCGATTCTGTCTTTTTCGGTAATTACGATTGAACCGTCACGCAGACCTTTTACCAGCTTCTTGCCGTAGGACTGAAGGCAAACCGCTGTTAGCGGGTAACCTACGAAGCCCTGTACGCAGTACATGGCGATGGCGAATACCGCCGCAAGTTCCAGTCCTGCTTCCTGAGCCGCAGTCTGCATCATTGTTGCGGCAACGATACCGCCTGTCAGAGGCGGAAGTCCTGCGATAATCAGTTCTCTATCCATGAACAGACCGCCCACAAAGTAGCCCAGAACCATCATGCCGGCAAGTCCTGCCAAACATACAACGATGGTTCTCCACTGTTCCTTGAGCTGCTTAAGGCTGATAACAGTACCCATGTGTGTGATCAAAAGATAAATACCGATGGTGCTTCCGAAGGGAATAAGCATTGAGTCGCTTACCACCGTCTTTGGAATGATTGTCCAGTATCCCACCAGCATAACGCATGCCGTTACGAAAACCGATGGAACCCATGCTTTTGTAATTGTTGCAACAACTTCGCCGATTACATAAACGATGCCGCATATTACGAATGCAAGTACAAAATTATACATAGCGTTTTTCCTCTCTTTCTCTTGTGTTCTAATATATATTGCCTCCCATTTGCAAGCGCGCTATCTTCTTGCAGGTGCGGCATCAGACAATCTTCTTAGGATTCTTAAATGATTACGAAAGGTGATCGTCTGATAAACAAATGTTATATATTGGGGCAGACAGACTATATTTCTGTCCGCCGCCGAGGTATTTCAGCGCCACGGAGCTCATTGCCGCCATGCCGTCTGGCATTGCTTCT
>CAVJCN010000217.1:0-4078 GCA_963647945.1 Absicoccus sp.
CCGCCGCCCGGCCCGGTTACCACCACCAGAGGTTTGGTGACTTCGATGTACGGGTTTGCTCCGTAGCCCTCTTCACTGACTATTGTTTCCACATCTGTCGGGTAGCCCTTGGTATAAAAATGCTTATAGGTTTTGATATCTCTTCTTTCCAGCTTGTTTATGAACATATTTACAGCCGGCGCGTCCTCATATCTTGTTACCACCACGCTGTTTATTTTGAGATTGTGCTTTCTGAATATGTCTATGAGTCTTAAAACCTCCAGGTCGTATGTAATTCCAAAGTCCTGCCTGGTCTTGCTGTTGATAATGTCCCCGGAATAAATGCAAATGATTATCTCTGCTTTTTCCTGCATTTTTTCCAGAAGCTTAATTTTTGCATTTTCGTCAAAGCCCGGAAGAACCCGCATTGCGTGTTTGTCATGCACCAACTTTCCTCCGAATTCCAAGTACAGTCTTTGGCTGCTCCCTGCTTTTATCCTTTCCAGAATATGCGCGGATTGTTCCTCTATATATTTTTCCGCATCAAAACCTATTTTGCTCATTTATGTCACCTCTCCCGTCTATAAAATATCTATTGTTAATTGGTTTTTACCCTCTGCAAGCCCCTCAAGGCTCACATCGTAGTTTATGCTTATCTTTCCGCTGCCGGTTTCCGCATCAAGCCTGTTATCTACCATGTTTGTAAGGACTTCCAGCCCCATGACCCCGTAAGGTGTTTCATAGGTGCTGCTAAAGCGTTTTCCCTTTTCAAAATACAGTTCTGCCCGTGCTTCGCCGCCGGTTCGCCGCATTTTTACAGTTTTATCCTTTACCTTAAGTACGGTTTTGCCCCCGGGCATACCGGAAATGTCGCTTTCCTCGTAGACCACATAGGCGGCTCCGTTGCGGAAATACAGTCTGCCGTCTGTTACAAACTCCATTTGGTCTTCTTCGCTGTTTTCAAATAGCTGCCTACCTGTTATTTTTAGCGTTATATCTTTCATATCCTAATTCAATGATCCTTTCGATAGTGTCCCGATACTTCACTCCGACTTCTTCCCACAAAAGCGGGAACATGCTGAATTTTGTGAAGCCCGGGATTGTGTTTATCTCGTTCAAATATATCTTTCCCGTGTCTTTGTCGATGAAAAAGTCAACCCGCGCAAATCCCTCTCCGTCAATTGCCGAATAGGCTTTGCAGGCGTATTCTCTTATCATGCGGCTTGTTTCCTCCGGAATATTTGCCGGAATGCAAAGCTTTGACGCTCCGCCGTCCAGATATTTTGCGGTGTAATCATAAAATTCCGCCGACGGAAGAATTTCGCCCACAACCGCCGCCTGAGGATTCTCGTTTCCCAAGATTCCCGTTTCCAGCTCCCTGCAATTGATGTTTTCTTCCACAATTACCCGTTTGTCATATTTGAATGCCAAATCCAGCGCCTCTGTAAGGGATTTTCTGTCATGGGTCTTGCTTATGCCCACGCTGGAACCCAGGTTTGCCGGCTTTACAAAATTCGGATATCCCAGAGCCTCTTCCACCTGCGAAATTGCCTTCTCCGGCTCTTTTTCGTAGTCGCAGCGGAAAATCCCAATGTGCTTGCATACAGGAAGGCCGTTTTTGATAAATACATCCTTTGCGAGCAGTTTATCCATGGCAACTGACGAGGCAAGCACCCCGCAGCCGCCGTAAGGAATGTCCATCGTTTCAAAGAATCCCTGAATCCTGCCGTCCTCGCAGTATGGGCCGTGCATGATGGGAAGGGCAAAATCAATTACTTCCTTTATGTTGCCCGGATTGAAAGGGCTTGCGGTTTTTTCCCAGCTGCCGTTCTCGATTTCATCCTCGCTGCCGCCAAAGAGTTTCCACTGTCCCTCCTTCGTTATGCCGATAAAAACCAGTTCATACTTTTCTTTATCTATCGCACGGATCACCGAAGCCGCCGACAAAAGGGATACTTCGTGTTCCCCGGATTTTCCTCCGAATATGATGCCAAGTCTTGTTTTGTTGTTCTCCGTCATTTTATTGCCTCCAAAATTCTTTCAAGATGTTCTTTGTCAAAATGATATTTTTTACAGCAGAACTGACACACGATCTCTGCTTCGCCGTCCTCTTCTATTATTTCCGACAAATCCTCTTTTCCTATGCTTATCAGGACTTGCTCGAGTCTTTCTTCGCTGCAGTCGCAATGCCATCTCATTTCCTTAAATTCCAGGGTTTCGACTGCGAAATCCTCGGGAAGTGAGCCGAATATGCGATTTAACATCGCCTGCAAAACCCCTTCTTCGGACTTTCCGCTGTTTTCCCCTGTGGCTTCTTCAACCAACGCGGTAATGGGCGGAAGCTCCGCAATCATGGCTTCAAGAGCGTCTACGGCTTCGTCCTTTGCATCCGGAAGCATCTGTATTATCATGCCCCCTGCCGCTTTTACGCTGCGATCCACATCTATTTTAACTCCCAGCGAAATCGCCGAATTTTGCTGTTCGGATATGAAATAATATGCCGTAAGGTCATCTGCAATTTCTCCGTCCACCAAGGCGATTTTTCCCACATAGGGTTCCCGAAGTCCCAAATCCTTGATAACCGTCAGTTCCCCGATTCCCAGTGAGCCCCCTACATCCAGCTTTCCCTCGGGAGTCAGGGGCAAATCCACATAGGGGTTTGCGATGTAGCCCTTTACATCTCCCTCCTGGGTTGCCGTGGCCAAAATTTGTTTGGCGGGGCCGTCGCCTTTAAAAAGCACCGTGAGCTTGTCGCCTTTGTTTTTCAACATCAGCCCCATAAGCCCTGCGCCGGTAAGGACTCTCCCAAGCCCTGCCGTGGCAAGAGGGGTCGTGTCGTGTATTTTTCTCGCTTCTTCCACCATGTCCGTGGAAATTGTCAGATATACTCTGAAGGAACCGCTGCGATCCATTCCTGTAATTACTTTACTCATCTTCTTCTCCTTTCCCTATATATGCCGTGTATGAGGCTTGTATGTTGCTGTGATTTCCTTGCTGTCCTCGTGAGCGTCTTATCGGCTGTCATATTTTTCCAAGTACATTTCAACCCTTTTACGGATGTGCGCACATTTTTGTTTTGCATTTTCCTGTTGCGCGTCCCTGGCGAAAATATATATCTTTAATTTCATCTCGGTGCCGGAGGGTCTTATAATGAGTTTATGTCCGCCTTTAAAGTCGGCGCAGTACATATTTTTTTCTCGGTAGCAGTATTCCCTCTGAGTTCCCTCACTTTTAAGCCCGCCGTCAAACAGTTCCCGCATTATTTGTGATGCTTTTTTCCTGTCTGCTTCGTTTTCATATTCCTTAGCGAATGTTTCTATCCAAATATATCCATGTTTTCGGTATATCTCCTCCAGCCTGTCCGTCAGGCGCTTGCCCTGCGCCGCAAAATCCGCCGCCGCCAGGCATACAAGCTGCGCCGCCATAATGCCGTCCTTATCTCGCGTATAGTCGCCGTAAAGATACCCAAGACTTTCCTCGAATCCGAAAAGAAATGTCCCTTGGTCCGGGTTTTCTTTAAGCCTTTGCATTTCAAAGGCAATATTTTTAAATCCGGTAAAAACATTTTTTAATCTGACTCCGTACTCCTTTGCGATATCCTCCGCAAGGGGCGAACTGACAAAACTCTTAAATGCCACAAAATTTTCGTGACGGGTTGCAAGGCTGCAAACATAGTCCATCAATAGCTCTCCCACCTGATTCCCCGAAAGTTTTTTATATTCTCCCTTCGCCTCATCCTGCAGCACCATCACCCCCAGCCTGTCGCTGTCGGGGTCGGTGGCAAGAATGAGGGCGGGTTTTTCCTCTTGCGCGCGGCATACTTTGATTGCCTCCGAAAAGGTTTCCTCATATTCGGGATTCGGCGCGGGACAGGTCGTAAAGTTTCCGTCGGGCATACATTGACTTTCCACCGTGATTATATTTTCTGCCTTTATACCCATGCGCCTAAGCCTCTCCGGCACATACCCCATTCCGGTTCCGTTTAGGGGTGTATAGCAAATCTTAAGCTCCGAAAGGGCTTTGGCAACCTTTTCCGGTTCCCTCACCTTTGGCATATTTTCTTCCAGTGCCTGCAGATACTTTTCTTTTATATCCTCCG
>CAVJCN010000218.1:0-4044 GCA_963647945.1 Absicoccus sp.
TCCTTAGACCGTCAATCAAAAAAGTCCAGCTGGTAAACGCATTGGATTTTGCCCTTGCAAAGGACTTTGCCGCCGGAATCGGAGAAACCCTCGAAAAGGATTTCAGCCTTGACTGCTCCGGCATTGAGTTTACGGCAATGGAAAGCGTAGAAGAGGCCATCGGAAACAGTGACGCGATTATTACCGTTACCCCTTCAAGAAAACCTATAGTTAAAAAAGAGTGGTTAAAACCGGGTACGCACCTGTCCTGTATAGGCTCCGATATGGAAACCAAGCAGGAGATAGAAAGCACGATATTTGAGAACGCAAAAATCTACACCGATGATACTCCGCAGTGCATCAGAGTGGGAGAAATCGAAATTCCAATCAAGCAGGGAGTTATTTCAAAGGAAAACATAACCGGCGAAATCGGTGATCTGCTCAGCGGCAAGGTAGTCGGAAGGACTAACGATGAAGAAATTACGGTATTCGATGCCACCGGATTATATATCCTGGATTTGGTAACCGCAAAGCCGGTAATCGAAAAGGCAAAGAAGCTGGGCGTAGGCGTGGAAATTGAATTTTAGTTTTGATTTATAAAATTTATAAAATATTGAAAATGTTGAAAATACGGAGGTAGCAAAATGAAATTAGCATGGTTCGGAGTGGAAGAATGGCTGAATCCGATGGATTCCCTTGCAAAATATAATCTGGGTTCAAGCTGCGTAAGCGCCATGAATATGCAGGAACTCTTTGATGTAACAGGTCAGGATCTGGATGAATTTTTGGAGAATATGAGGACTTTCAGCCTCCACTATCACCACGGAGATGCAACGGGTTCCCCGAGAGTAAAGGCGGCGGTTGCCGGGCTTTATCCTAAGGCGAATCTTAAGCCTGAAGAAATTATGATGGTAATCGGCGGAACCGGCGCAAACGATCTTGTAATATCAGCAGTGCTTGAACACGGCGATAACTGCGTAGTTGTAAAACCGTCCTATCAGCAGCACTACGACATTCCGAAGGGACTGGGCATTGATACCCGCATCGTGCAGCTCAAGGCCGAAGAGGGATATGTGCTCAATGTTGACGAGATAGACAAACTTTGCGATGAAAAAACAAAATTGATAATTTTGACAAATCCTAATAACCCGATCGGTATTACTCTAGATGGAGATGAGCTGCAAAAGATTATTGATGTGGCAAAGAAATATGATGCCTGGATTCTTTGCGATGAGGTATACAGAGGCGGAGATGAGGAATATATGCCGTCGATCGTAGACTACGGATATAAAAAGGCAATTTCCGTAAGCAGCATGTCAAAGATGTTCTCCATGGCAGGAACCCGTATCGGTTGGGTCATTTGCCGCGACCACGAAATGTACGAAATCATGAAAACCAGAAGATCCTACAACACAATTTGCTGCGGTATCTTTGATGAACTGGTAGCCTCCATCGCAATGGAAAATTACGAAAAGGTTTGGGCAAGAGCAAGAGGCATTTTACACCCTAACAGAAAGATCGTTGCCGACTGGGTAAGCACTCAGCCCCATCTTAAGCTGATTGCCCTGCCTCACGGAACGACCTGTCTGGTTGAATATGACTACGATATAGATTCCGAAACCATTGCAAAGGATGCAATGGAAAAGGACAAGATCCTTCTTGTTCCGGGAGATTACTTCGATATGCCAAAGACCCTAAGAATCGGATTCGGTGCATTCAGAGATACAAAGAAACTGGAAGAAAGCCTGGAAGCTCTGGGCAAATATCTTAAAACATTGGAGAAATAAAAATGAAAAACATCGGCTTCATAGGTATGGGAAACATGGCACAGGCTCTGGCAATAGGTTTCCTGAGCAGCGGGAAATCCTGCGGGGAAGAAATTTATGCTTTTGCGCCAAACCAGAAAAAACTAAAGGAAAACGCAGAAAAAATCGGATTTAAGCCCTGCGCCGGGGCGGCGGAGGCAATAGAAAACGCCGAACTTGTAATATTGGCGTGTAAGCCCTATCAGATCGAAGGGGTTCTGAAAGAGAACCGAGAAGCATTGAAAGGCAAGCTGATTGTAAGCGTTGCCTACGGCTGGACTCTGGAAAAGGCGCTGCCGCATTTGCCTGAAAATGCCCGCTACCAGTATATGGTGCCAAATACTCCGGTTTCGGTATGCTGCGGCGTATTGCTCGTAGAGGAAGAAAACAGCTTGGAGGCAAAGGATGAGGAATGGCTGGTGGATCTGTTTGGCTCCGTAGGTACATATATGAAATTGCCTACTCATTTGATAGGTGCAGCCAACGCCCTTACGGGGTGCGGCCCTGCGTTTATGGCAATGATAATGGAGGCCCTCGGAGATGCCGGCGTAAAGCACGGATTGACCCGGGAACAGGCATATATCCTCGCCTCAAGGGTTATGGAAGGCTCGGCGAAGCTCCGAGAAGAAACCGGACTTCATCCTGCCATCCTTAAAGACCAGGTATGCTCCCCGGGAGGAGTTACCATCCGCGGAGTGGCGGCGCTGGAAGAAGCCGGTTTGAGAAATGCCTTGATAAAGGCGGTGGATGCAACATTTATATAGTAAATTTATATAAGGCATAAAAAACGCCCTTGCGCATATATCTATCGAAACGAATATGTAAGGGCGTTTTTCTATTGTTAACAAAATTATGACCTGTTTTAAAAAGTTGGGACTGCGGATGCAGTCCCGGAAGGCATTATAAGAAACCCTTGGCAATGTTTCTTTATTCCTTCAATTTCCTATATGATAGCACAGAACAAAACTGTTGTCAAGCATTATTTGTTGTCTGACAACGAATATTTTTCTATGAGTCTGTAAATAGTCTGCCTTGTAATGCCCAAAAGCTCGGAAGCCTTGGTTTTATTGCCATTTGCCTGTTTGAGGGCCTCCTCCACCAGGGCTTTTCGCGCCTGTTCAACCGCCGCTTTTTTTGCCTCGAGCATATTTTCTGACGAAACAAAAGAATTTTTTTTGTCATCTGAGGAAAGAAAATCGGAATCTTCTCTTTCCCAGGCTGCCTTATGTTTATTTTTCCACCACTGACTCAATTTGTCCGATCATATACAGCGGTAAATTTATGAGCCTGTCCTCCTTCTTGTAGTCTGCCATTGACGCGCGAACAGAAATTTCAGGCGAGAATTTTTCGCGATAGGTTTTCAGACTCTTTGAACGAAGATTTATCTCCGCTTTGACTTCTACGGGAACGATTTGTCCGTCGATATCTACGACAAAATCCACTTCGCAGGAGCCACGGTCGTTCGTATAGTAGAAAATATCCAAATCTTTGAGAGTTTTTAGCTGTTGACAGACATATTGCTCGGTAAGGGCTCCCTTGAACTCAACGAAAAGGGCGTTGCCTTCAAGCAAGGTTTGCTGACGAAGCCCTGCCATGCAGCCCAGCAGCCCCACATCTAAAACAAATAGTTTGAATGCCCGTAGATCTTCATAGGCTCGCAGGGGAATCCCCGCCGCATTTACTCGGTTGACCTTGTGAACGAGTCCGCAGTCGCTGAGCCACATAATTGCAATTTCATAATCCTTTGCGCGGGCACCCTCGCGGATAAGACCGTAGATGAATTTTTTGTTTTCTTTCGCAAGCTGAGAGGGTATGCTGTTCCACAACATACGTATTCTTGGGACGATTTCGTTTGGCGCGTGCTTTGAAAAATCTTGCATATATGCGCCAAGAATCCGCTTTTGAATTTCGCGAACCTGGTTAAAGTCGCTGTTTTCGATGAAACACTGCACCGCCTCCGGCATACCGCCGACAAAGTAGTATTGCTTCAAAGCGTCGATATATGTTTGCTTAAACGCCGTAATCATTTGAAAATCCTGGTTATCTAAAAGTTCCGCAAAACGCTCCTTGCCGACTGCCATCAAAAATTCCTTGAAAGAAAGGGGATATAGTTTCATAAAATCAACCTTGCCTACAGGAAACGATGTACCTTGGTGCAGCGCGATGCCCAGCAAGGAACCTGCACATACGATATGATACTGCGGCGCATTTTCGCAAAAATATTTCAGGGATGTAAGGGCGCGCGGAACCTCCTGAACCT
>CAVJCN010000219.1:0-4043 GCA_963647945.1 Absicoccus sp.
CCATTTGGCGGAATCAAGATGGTAAGAGAAGAGGTCAAGGAATACGGACAGGAGCTGCCGAAGGAAATCGACAATATGTTCAACTACATCACCACCCACAACGACGGGGTTTTCAAGGCATATTCCAATGAAATGCGAGCAGTAAGACACCTGGGATACATCACCGGACTTCCTGATGCATACGGACGCGGCAGAATCATCGGGGACTATAGAAGATGCGCCCTTTACGGCATCGACTACCTCATCGAAGAGAAGAAAAAAGACCACGAAACCATCGCCTCAAGACATGTGATGAACGAAGAAAACATCAGAACCGCAGAGGAAATCACAAACCAGATTACAGCCCTCAAGGAAATCAAGAAGATGGCCGAGAGTTACGGCTTTGATATTTCCGGCCCTGCAAAGGATGTAAAAGAAGCCATTCAGTGGACATATTTCGCTTACCTTGCAGGAATCAAAGAAGAAAACGGCGCGGCAATGTCCATCGGCAGAACCTCCACATTCATTGACATATATGCAGAAAGAGATTTGGCAAAGGGCACATACACAGAAGAACAGATCCAGGAATTTGTTGACGACTATATCTTAAAACTCAGAGTTGCCCGTCACCTGAGAACCAACGAATACAACGAATTATTCGGCGGAGATCCGATGTGGATCACAGAGGGAATCGGCGGTGTCGGCATGGATGGCAGACACAAGGTAACCAAGAACTCCTACAGAGTGCTTCAGACCCTTTATAACCTCGGACCTGCACCGGAGCCAAACCTCACGGTATTATGGTCGGAGAAGCTTCCTGAACCTTTCAAGAAGTTCTGCGCTCAGGTTTCCATCGACACCGACTCCATTCAGTACGAAAACGATGACAAGATGCGGCCGTTCTACGGCGAAGACTACTCTATCGCCTGCTGCGTATCCGCAATCCAGATGGGCCAGCAGATTCAGTTCTTCGGCGCAAGATGCAACCTGGCTAAAATCCTCCTCCTTGGCTTAAACGGCGGTATTGACGAAAGAACCGGCGAACATGTAGGCCCGCAGATGGAACCGGTTGGGGACGGCCCGATTGACTTCGAGGACGCATGGAAGAGATTCAATATCTACCTTGCATGGCTTTGCGAGCTGTATGTAAACATTATGAATATTATACACTTTATGCATGACAGATACGACTACGAAAGCTCACAGATGGCATTCCTTAACTCCGAACTTAAGCGCCTTATGGCATTCGGCGTTGCAGGATTCTCCGTTGCCGCAGACTCCCTTTCTGCCATTAAATATGCAAAGGTTTATCCGATAAGAGATGAAAACGGTGTAATTGTTGACTACAGAACAGAGGGAGATTTCCCGAAATACGGCAACGATGACGACAGAGTTGACGAAATCGCAGTAAAGATTTCCGAAAGAACCATCGAAGAGCTTAGAAAACACCCGGCTTACAGAAATGCAGTGCACACCCTTTCCGTACTTACAATAACTTCAAATGTAATGTACGGCAAGAAAACAGGCAACACTCCTGACGGCAGAAGAGCAGGCACACCGTTTGCTCCGGGCGCAAACCCGATGCACCAGAGAGACAGCCACGGCGCAATCGCTTCCTTAAACTCAGTTTCAAAGATTGACTGGGATACCTGCCAGGACGGCGTTTCCAACACATTCTCCATTACCCCTGAAACCCTGGGTAAAAACCCTGAGGAAAGGGCGGATGTCCTTAAAGGCCTTTTGGAGGGCTACTTCCAGAGAGGAGCGCACCATTTGAATGTTAATGTTTTGAACCGTGCGGTACTGGAAGATGCCTATGAAAATCCGGACAAATATCCGAACCTGACCGTAAGAGTTTCCGGATATGCCGTAAGATTTAACGCACTGTCCAAGAACCACCAGAAAGAAGTAATCGCAAGAACTTTCCACGAGGCAATTTAGCTTGGCGAGTGAAAATTTGCGAAAGGAAGGTCCGGCGAGATGATAGGAAAAATTCATTCCATTGAGACCTTTGGCGCTGTAGACGGACCGGGCATCCGAACTGTATTTTTCATGCAGGGGTGCCCGGCGCGGTGCCTTTATTGCCACAACCCGGACTCATGGCCCCTTGAAGGCGGCGAGAAAATCGAGGTTAGCGAAATCCTGCACTGGGCGCTGAGGGGCAAACCCTATTACGGCGGAAAAGGCGGCGTTACCTTTAGCGGAGGAGAACCGCTTTTGCAGGGGAAATTCCTAACCGAGGCGATGTGCGCACTGAAAAAAGAGGGGATAAACAGCGCAATCGACACCAGCGGAACCTATGTGGACGATTTTACAGAGGAAGCGATCCGCTGTTCGGATCTGGTGCTTCTTGACATCAAGCATCCAGAACCGGAGAGGTTTGAAATAATTACAGGAAAATCCCAGGAAACTCTTTTTGAACTTATCGACATCATCAATCGTCAGCAGAAACATGTTTGGGTGCGCCATGTGGTGGTGCCGGATATCAACGATACCCCGGAGGACATGGAAGCACTGAACCTGTTTATGAAAAAGATAAGATATGTTGACAAAGTGGAACTTTTGGGCTATCATACTATGGCAGTGGAAAAGTACGGTAAGCTCGGAATCACATACAGGCTCAAGGGCGTGCCGGCGATGGACGGCGCAAAGCTCATGGAGCTGCAAAAGCTCATACATAAGCCCGCCGAGGCTGTGAGCCGCATGGCTTTGTAGCCCTGCAATTTGTGGTAACGAGGGATTCGTATGGACAACACTTTAATTTACAACAAACCGATAAATATCGGAAATATACTCAAATTTACTGTGCCGACAATGGTTAGAATGATGTTCGTTTCAATGTATTCAATCGTTGACGGCATTGTTGTTTCCAATTATATAGGAAGCCTCGGACTTTCGGCAATAAACATCGTCTATCCGGTGCTGAATGTCTGCATGGCGATAACCTTCGTCTTTGCAACCGGGGGAAATGCTCTCATCGGCAAGATGCTTGGCGAGGGAAAGAATGAAGAGGCTTGCAGCTTTTTTAGCCTGGTGATACTGGCGAATTTGGTGGTAATGGCGGCGATGATGGCGATTTTTCTCGGCTTTGGGGAAGAAATCTACCTGCATATCGGTTCTGATGAGGAAATTTTGCCTTACTGCATGGAGTATGGAACCATAATGGTACTTGCGGGGCCGATATGGTCGCTGCAAATCCTGTTCCAGGGCTTTCTGGTCACCGCAGACAGACCGAATCTGGGGCTTTGGCTCTCTGTGGCGGCAGGGGTTCTGAATATCGTTTTGGACATTTTATTGGTAGGCTATTTGGATTTCGGAATCGCCGGGGCGGCTTACGCTTCCATGGCGGGCATGATCGTGGCGGGGCTATTGCCGCTTGCAGTGTTTGCAAATCCAAGGAGCCTGCTGCATTTTACAAAGCCGAAATGGACGGGGAAGGCGCTGCTCTATTCCATGGGAAACGGGGCTTCCGAGATGGTTACCAGCCTTTCCAGTGCCATTACAACGGCCCTTTTCAATCTTCAGATGATGGCAATTGTCGGGGAAAAGGGCGTCGCGGCCATCAGCGCGGTGCTTTACCTGCAATTTCTCTTTGTGGCTATTTTTGTGGGGTTTTCCATGGGAATCGGCCCCCTTTTCAGCTATAATTACGGCTCGGAAAACCGGGATAACATAAAGAAACTGTTTGCCATAGCCATAAAAATTATCGGAGTGATTTCCGTTTCCATGTTCGCTATCGCCGAAATCTTCGACAGACCTTTGGTGATGATATTTGCTTCCAGGGATGAAACCCTCGCAGAGCTTATGGTTACGGGCTTTAGAATCGTGGCGGTAAGCGTGGTTTTCAGCGGAATCAATATTTTTGCCTCGGGATTTTTTACGGCTCTGAATAACGGAAAGATTTCTGCACTGATTTCAATCCTCAGAACCCTCGTATTCGAGGCGGGGGCGCTGCTTTTGCTGCCTGCGTTCCTTGCAATCGACGGGGTCTGGTGGGCGCTTCCCGTGGCGGAAATCTGCGCATTCGTCATAATCCTGTTCCTGTTCGCAAGGTACAGGAAAAG
>CAVJCN010000220.1:0-4040 GCA_963647945.1 Absicoccus sp.
GGGGCAGGTCTGTAAAGTTCTATGCCGTTTTCCTTGCAGGCTTCTCCCAGCATTTCTCTGAGCTTGGAATTTGCCGCAACGCCGCCGGCAAGAACAAGTCTCTTTTCGCCTCGGATTTTGGCCGCATTCACGGCTTTCTCCACGATTACGTCCATCACCGCCTGCTGAAAACTTGCGGCGATATCCGGGCGGTTTATCTCGTTCCCCGCCTGTTTTTGCTGATTGATATAGTTAAGCACCGAGGTCTTCAGCCCGCTGAAACTAAAGTCAAAGCTGTCTTTTTCCAGATATACCCGCTTGAAATGTATCGCTTCCGGATTTCCTTCCTTTGCGATCCTGTCGATCTTTGGACCGCCGGGATATCCAAGTCCCAAGACCCGCGCAACCTTGTCGTAGGCTTCCCCCACCGCGTCGTCCCGAGTACCCCCGAGGATCTCGCACTCCGTATAGCTTTTTACCTCTGCTATTTCCGTGTGTCCGCCGCTGGTAATCAGCGCCATGAAAGGCGGCTCAAGCTCCGGATATTCGATGAAGTTTGCGCTTATATGGCCCATCAGATGATGCACCCCTACAAGGGGGATATCCTTTGCAAAGGAAAGGGCTTTTGCGGTGGCGACCCCCATCAAAAGGGCTCCGATGAGCCCCGGGCCGTTTGTAACGCCGATAAGGTCTATATCATCAAGGCTCACAGCCGCATCTTCCAGTGCTTCCTTCAATACGCCGTTGATATTTTCCAGATGATGTCTTGAGGCGATTTCCGGCACAACTCCTCCGAAGTTTTTGAATATATCTATCTGTGATGAAATAACATTGGAAAGAACAGTTCTGCCCTCTGCAAGGACTGCAATTGCAGTTTCATCGCAGCTGGTTTCGATTCCCAATGTCAAAAATCTTCCGTCTTTCATTTTTATCCTTTCCACATAATGAGGGCATCCTCGCCGTTATCCTCATAGTAGCCTTTGCGAATCCCGGCTTCCAGAAAGCCCAGTCCCGCGTACAATTTTTTTGCGGCTTCGTTTTCCGTTCTTACCTCGAGGGTGAACCTTTCGATTCCCTGCTTTGCAGCTTCCGCCATCAAGGCTTCAAGCAGCGACCTTGCAATATGTTTCCGTCTGTATTCGGGAGAAACCGCCACATTGGTTATATGTCCCTCATCGATTATTTTCCATAGACCTGCATAGCCGCAGATTTTGCCGCCGTATTCCGCTGCCATATAAAGCGCCAGCTTGTTTTCCGTTATATCGTGTTTTAACGATTCGTAGCTCCAGGGCGTTGAGAAACAAGCCTTTTCAACCTCTGCGATCTGCCGGGCATCTTCGCCCTTTGCCTGCCTGATAATCCATTTATCTTTGTCTTTCATGATATCTTCTATATCTTCTTCTGCGCCCATGCTTCTTTCATTCCTGCATATTTACTCCCGCTTACTCCTGTTTCGGGCCCTTACATATAGGAAGCTGCCCTGCTTCCAGCTTCTGTTCCGCCTCTGCCTTTCGCATATAATCTGGGAGCAGTTCCTCGGTTCTTACCATGTATGTTTCCATGTTTTCTGCGGCGCACAGCGCCACCGAAGCCGCATCCTGATACCTGCATGAAACATCAGCAAAGCCGTATTTTCCAAGCTCTGCAAGTTCATCGTCAATAAGCGATTCGTAGGCATCTATGCCGTCCCCGAAGAAAAGAACCTCTCTGCCCTCCGAAAATACCTGCTCTTTAATAACTTTCAAAACATCCCTCAGCATATATGGCCCATCCGGAAGATATCCATCCACCATTCCGTAGACCTGTCCTCGTCTTGCGTTGATGATGGCGCAAACCGTGATTCCGGCAGCGGAGGCTTTTACGGCTTCTTCCTTGTATTTGAAAGCCGTCAGGGTTGGAACAGCTATTGCCCGTTCAAGCTCCAGTGCTTGGGATAAGGCACGAGCAGTTGAAACTCCGATTCTTATTCCTGTAAAGGAACCCGGCCCTACGGAAGCGGCGATGCAGGAAATTTTCCCCTTGGAAACCCCTGCCTCTGTCAAGACTTCTGAAATTGACGGAATGAGCTCCCGCAGGTGGCTCATGCTTCCCTCTATTTTTTTCTCGGCAATCACCGCCGGCTCCCCTTGGATGCCTCGGATGCCCTCCTTGCCCTCTTCCTCGGGTTTGTATAAAAGGCAGACGGAGCCTTCCCGTCCCGTGGTTTCTATGGCTAAAATGTACATTTATATACCCTTTCTCCTTCGCTTTTTCCGTATTCCAGGTAAATGTATTTCGTGTTTTCGGGCAAAATTTCTTCGATTAAATCCGCCCATTCCACGATGCAAACTCCCGGGCCGAAAAAATACTCCTCAATGCCGATATTAAACAGCTCCTCAGGGTCGCTGACTCTGTATACATCAAAATGATACAGGGGCAGTCTTCCATCCGTGTACTCCTTAACTATGGTAAATGTGGGACTGTTTACCCGTCTTTGGATTCCCAATCCTCGGGCGATATAGGAGGTCAGGGCGGTTTTTCCCGTACCCAGATCCCCTATCAGTGCCAGCACATCGCCTCTGCAAAGGTTCTTTGCGATTTCAAAGCCGAATTTTTTCGTTTCCTCTTCGTTTTTAATTTGTACTGTTTTCTTTATTTCCATAAGCCTTGTGAAGCCCCTCTCTGTGAAGGAAGCCCGAAATTCTCTTATATATTACAAAAGTTATGCCTGAATTTAATACGCCCTTTATCACATTGAACAAAAGGATCAGCGGCATGAGGCTCACAACCATCTCCCGCATAGCCTCGCCGCCGTAATAAAACGGCGTTACGAAATAGTTTGCAAATCCCATTACCACCGTCATCAGCAGCGTTGCCACCGCCATGGAGAGGATCGCCACCTTTTTTGTCTTGTGGCTCCGATAAATCAGCCCCGCCGTCATCAGGAAAGCTCCCGATGCGATCATGTGCATGATGAAGCCGTAAATGCTGTCGCCTCCAAGGAGAAATGCCTGAATGGCGCTTACAACGGTGAGAGCCGTCATTCCTGCGGCAGGCCCGAAAGCGAAGGTGGTGATTATGATGGGAATGTCCGCCAGGTCATAGGTCAGGAAGGATACCGCCGGTATAAGGGGAAATCTTACCAGTCCCAGTACGCAGGCCACCGCCGCCATCATAGCCATTTTTACAAGTCTGTCCGATTTTGTCTTTTGATTGTTTACATTGTTCATTTCTACAGTTTCCTTTCGTTTTGATTTTGTTCGGTAAATTTGCCGAACTTACTAAGATGTAGTTTGGAAATCTGTCAGGTTACACAAGTAGAGCCTTGATAAGAATCAAGGCTCAAAAAAAGCAACATACGAATTTTACGCCTTGCTATGGGAAATCGCTTCCCAAAAGCTTTGCGCATTCTTTGTTTCTCTCATCCGGACTATACCGTCGGTGCAGGAATTTCACCTGCTCGGCGCCAATCGGCGTTCGCGGACTATACCGCCGGTGAGGAATTTCACCTCGCCCTGAAACAGATTATGTTATTATGTTCCCATGTCGGGAAAACTTACGCTAACTATTATAGTCTTCCGAAGTGAGTTTGTAAATAGCTTCCGCATAAATTTTTGTCATTTGCATCAGTCTTTCAATGCTGAGGCACTCGTTTCTCTGGTGCATCAAATCCTCGTCCCCCGGAAACTGCGCTCCGTAGGCAATGATGTTTTCGGCCGCTCTTGCATAGGTGCCGCCGCCGATTACCATAGGCAGGGACTCTGTATCTCCGGTGTGTTTTCGATAAATTTCCACAAGGGTTCTGATCAGCGGATCATCTGGGTCTTTGTACACCGGGGCTTGATCTTTCAGCTTCAAAACCCCGAAGTTGTATTTTTCGAGGGTTTCCGCCATTCCATCGTAAACCGCTTCCCCCGTCATGCTCACCGGATATCTCACATTAATCGTAAGGCTCGCCGCCTTTTCGTTCATCTCCGCCATTCCCACGTTGAAAACCAGCTTCCCGGAGGCTTCGTCCGCAAAATTGATACCCAGTTTTTCACCGTCAAGGCAAAAGCCGATATATTTGTTGTAAAAGTCGA
>CAVJCN010000221.1:0-3591 GCA_963647945.1 Absicoccus sp.
CCTCCGGTACAACGGGATATCACCCAAACAAAAGCAGAGTGGCTGTTTTTGATGATTTTCTCAGTACCTACCGTGATCTTGGGTCTATTCACAACAATGACAGGATGAAAACTTCTTTTAATTCGCAGATTACCTGTGTTTTGAAAGTGCCGGACAAGGAAGACTTGTATATTGCCTGTGCGGATCGCTGGATGCCGGGACCTTTCACAAATATTCGTGCAAAGTTATTTGAGGAATTGATGCAGATCGGCGCCTCGATTCCTGGTTCTCCGTTGGCGGTGGCAGATGTTTCTCCTAAATCTCAAACAGAGCTTTCGCATAAAGAAAAAAGGTATATTCACAATACCTGTAAATCGCGTTATGTTTGGTTGCCTATTCGTTGGCAGGAGGATAGACCGATCATCGAATGGAAAGAAGAATGGAGATTAGAGGAGTATTGATAATCGGAAATGGAGGAATCGACCTATGGAGAATAAAACATTTATTTTTATTACACCGGAGTTGGAGCAACCCGATCTTAAATGCGGACAGCCCGCATCGTACATCAGGAAAACATTTCGCGTTGCCGAAGATGTAAAAAAAGCCACGCTCTGCATGACGGCGCTTGGCATCTATAAGGCATATCTCAATGGGCGGGAATTAGACGAGCGAATGCTTTTGCCGGGTTTTACAAACTACCATACGAGACTACAATATCAGACATGGGATGTTACAAACCGTCTGCATTCCGGAATCAACACAATATGCGTAATTCTCGGCAACGGCTGGTATCGTGGTTGCCTTGGTATCACAAGTAAGAAAGCATTTTATGGAAAGACCGTGCAGCTTGCCGCTGAATTGGTTTTGGAAAAAGAACAAGATGCCGAAATAATTTGCACCGACGAGACATGGAAAGCGACGCAAAACGGACCACTACTGGAGAATGATCTGAAGACCTATGAAACGGTGGATATGCGAAAGGGGCTCGACGGTTGGATGGATGCTGACTACGACGATTCTACATGGCATTCCTGTGCGTTGGGCGGCTACAACGGCGATTGTATTCCCCATGAGGGAGAACCCGTGCTGGAGCGAGAACGTTTTGCAGCCAAAGTGCTGAAAACGCCGGATGGCAACACAGTCCTTGATTTTGGTCAGAATCTTTCCGGTCATGTGGAGTTTACCGTCACGGGCGAGGCAGGTCACACAGTCAAGCTCTATATGGGCGAGTGTTTGGATGAACAGGGCAATTTCACAACGAAAAATCTGCAAGCGGAGGGCTCAGGCGGCTTTGGCGGGGCACTCGGGCAATGCCTTAGCTATACGCTCAAAAACGGTACACAAACTTATAAATCGCAATTCCTTATCAGTGGCTACCGCTACGCATTGGTGCAAAACTGGCCAGAGGAAGTGAAAGCCGAAAACTTCACCTCCATTGCCGTATACTCGGTCATGCCGGAAACCGGCTCGTTTTCCTGTTCTAATGAGCTTATCAATCAGTTCGTTTGCAATTCCCTATGGAGCTGGCACTCCAACACAGTAGATATACCCACGGATTGCCCCACCCGAGAACGGGCGGGCTGGGCCGGAGATATTAACGTATTTTGCGAGACAGCCAACTTCTACGCAGATACGCGGAAGTTCTTGCACAAATATCTTGGTGACTTCATGACGCTGCAAGCCGAGGACGGTGGACTGCCGTATATTTGTCCGGAAGTGCCGTTCCAACTTGTTAAGGGACTGGACACCCAGCGTATGCCTTATAGCAGCGCAGGCTGGTCGGATGCACTGATTCATATTCCAATGGTACTATACAGCTTCTACGGAGATACGGAAAACATCGCATATGTTTATGAGGCAGCGAAACGCTTTGTAGACTACAATTTTCAACGTGCTAAAAAGCGTAATTGGAATCATTTTTACCGATTCGACAAGCATTATCAATATATTTTGGATACCGGTTACCATTGGGGCGAGTGGTTAGAACCCGGTTCCGTCATGGTAAAAGACGGCATAAAGGCTCTGCTCACACCCGATGCGGAAGTCGCAACTGCGTGGCTCTACCACTCCTTAAAAGAAGTTGCAGAGATGGCGAATATTCTCGGAAAACCTGAGGACAGGGCAAAATACAAAGAGCGAGCCGAGCTTGTGCGACAGGCTTACCGCAAGGAATTTCTGAAAGACGGTAAGGTATCAAGTAGGCGTCAATGCCGATATGTCCGTCCTCTCGCTATGGGGCTTGTTAACGCCAACGAGGGCAAAATCATCGCTGAACAGCTCAATCAAATGGTTGTCGCAAACGACTATAAGATCGGCACAGGCTTTCTCACCACCTACAAGTTACTGCCGATTCTTTGCGACTACGGCTATGTTGATACCGCGTATAAACTCTTAGAAAATGAGCAATGCCCCGGTTGGCTCTATGAGGTTAAAAAGGGAGCAACAACCACATGGGAAAACTGGCTCGGCGTTGATGAAAACGGCAAGCCTACAGATTCCCTCAACCACTATGCCCCGGGTGCAAGTATCGCATGGCTCTATGAATACTGTGCCGGTATTCGACCGGAAAGTCCCGGTTTTGAGAAAATTAAAATTCAGCCTGTTCCGGGCGGCAGTTTGACATGGGCGAGAGCGGAATATAGAAGTGTCAGAGGAAAAATTATCTCTGCTTGGAAAATTACAAATAATCAATTTGCACTAAACATAGAGGTGCCGGAGGGTGTGAAAACAACAGTAGTTATGCCTGACGGTACGCAGTACAATCTTGAAAACGGTAAAGCGGAATATTCATGCAACTGGGAAAAATAAGGCGGCGAAAAGAAATCCGTTTCGGATAAGCAATGCCGCTATACAAGCGCTAACAAACCCTTTCGGTGCAAACAGAGCTGAATATATATCCTAAAAGCGAAGTGTGCCTCGGACACGGTTACGAGAGCATTGGAGATAAGTATGGATTCGACAATATGGAAAATGCTTACCTTCACAAGACGAAATTTGGAAGCGTAACATGGCAATAGAACGACTTTTGGCGCAATAGCCGTGACACACAGTATGTACTCACGAGAACAATTACCGAATAAGGAAAAGGAGTAATTTGGAATGAGAAAATATTATTTAGCAATAGATATAGGTGCGTCAAGCGGGCGGCATATTGTGGGTTGGCGAGAAGTCGATGAAATCAAAATGTGCGAAATTTATCGTTTTCCGAACGGTGTGACGCAACAGAACGGACATTTAACATGGGATATTGCAAGCTTGCTCTTCCATGTCAAAACCGGTATTGCAAAAGCAAAGGCGGCGTTCCCCAACATCGTCAGCCTGTCCATTGACACATGGGGTGTGGATTATGTTCTGATGCGCAGCAACGAGGAAGTCTTGCCGTGTTATGCCTATCGCGACAGTCGTACCGAAGCGGTCATTCCGCAAGTCCATGAAAAAATTCCTTTTTCTCAGTTGTACCGGCATACGGGGATTCAGTTTCAGCCATTCAACACGATTTATCAGCTTTATGCTGATAAGCTGGCGGGACGGCTCGACGGCGTAACGGATTTTCTGTTGCTTCCCGAATATCTGATGTATAAATTGTGCGGGGTCAAATCGCATGAATATTCC
>CAVJCN010000221.1:3601-4025 GCA_963647945.1 Absicoccus sp.
CGCCACAACAGGTGGTATGGTGAATGCTCTGACCGGTAAATATGATATGGAAATCATTTCTGCTCTTGACTTCCCACCGCATTTATTTCGACCGTTACAACAGCCGGGAACCGTGATCGGTGAATATGACGGGATTAAAGTTGTTCTCTGTGCAACGCACGACACCGCTTCCGCCGTGGAGGGTATCCCGATGGACGGGAACCATCTTTATATTTCCAGCGGTACATGGTCTTTACTCGGCGTAAAAGCCGAACAGCCCATTACCAATACCGCCAGTGAATTGGCAAATTGGTCAAACGAGGGCGGTGTAGGTTATACCCGTTATCAGAAGAACATCATGGGAATGTGGATCGTCAATCGCTTACGGGAGGAGCTTTGTCCCGACAAGCCCTTCCCGCAACTTGATGCCGAGGCAGAGCAAAGC
>CAVJCN010000222.1:0-3108 GCA_963647945.1 Absicoccus sp.
ACATATTCATAGATGAGGGATTTTTTATACTGTTCCAACTTTTCAATCTTCTGCTGCTTAATCGCAATCAACGCATCAATCTTCGCACACTTCTCGTCAAGATAATCGGCGATTTGCTGTTGCTCTTTTTCGGAAGGAACAGGAATGCTTATTGACGAAAACTCGGCTGAATAGGTACGCCAGCGCATCATCATTATGCCCCTACCATATCTGTAACACTCACCATTGAATCTCTTAGTCCTGAACAAGTAATGATAATAGTCACTATTCGTTCCTTCGTCGGGCTTGTAAATATCATATGCCGGACTTGTTACGCCATCGTAATTTGACTTGCCTACAGCACCCATCCAGCATAAAATAATGTTAACTACAATATCGCCATTGCAAACAATCTTGTATCCGTCAGCTGTTACTGCGCGATTTCCTGTTGTTTCGATAATATCGGAATGTTGAACAACACCTATATCGGTATAAAGAGAAATTAAGTTAACCTTATCTAAGTCCTGCTCTTTATTCCTCTCGTTTCGTAGCGAGAACTTATTTTTTATTCTCGATATTTTCCACCTCTCCGGTATCATCCCAATCCACTCCACGCCGCTATCCTTCATAGGGGTATCGGGGTAGAGGCCGTGGGTCACAACCTCGGTGATAAGGCTCTGCTTGTAGGCTTTCAGCTTCTCAATCTGTGCCTGCTGGTTGGCGATAAGAGCGTCGACCTTCCCGCAGGCGGTGTCGAGAAGTTTTGCCACATGATTTTGTGCTTCAGCTTCAATGGGGACTGATACAGAAAGGTTTTTTAATGTTGAAACCGTAACGCCGCCAATTAATCCGGTCATATTCAAAAAAAACTGGTCTGTAAAATCCTTAGAACGCATACAGTGATACAGCAATCTCGAATCAACTTTTGTGCCGAATATACAGCACAGCTTATTAACAAACGCAACGGGTTGATTTGTTATTCCAATCTTTTTTCCAGCACTTCCACCTTCTATACACATGAGTATTGAATTCTTTGGGGCAATTCTAAAGCCATCATCTTCATTAACAGACAGCCCGTTTTCATAATTAATTGTGCCATCATCAGCTGATAACTCTTTGGTTGGAATATAAGGTACAGTTCTCCCTTGGTAAAAATCTTTTCTGTCGTCAGGAATGCTATTTCCGTTAAATAGTTCAGCTATATACTTAAGCCTTACTTTCATAATCTCACGCATTTTGCGTACCGCCTTTCAT
Source organism: Absicoccus sp. (assembly GCA_963647945.1). GTDB lineage: Bacteria > Bacillota > Clostridia > Peptostreptococcales > Anaerovoracaceae > CAG-238. The sequence continues at coordinate 1,234 of CAVJCN010000222.1, forward strand.
TCTGCGATATACAATAAAGCCAATCGCTCCGCAGATAAGCATGCCTGTTACTGTAGCCAGCATTACAATCCAATGTGCGATAACAAACTTTGCTGCCTCGATAACCACATATGTGACTGCCCATATTGCGACGAACACAACGGCGCGGATCAGCCAGTGAAAAAAGCTTCCTGCAAATCCTCCGGAAATTGCCCTGGAATCGTACATATCACCAACAAATCTGAACGCAATGCGAAATGCAGCCGCGCCGATTATAAGCAGAATAATCCACTCTTTCCACGGTTCTATCGGTAGCCCGAGTGGGTCAGTTATTCTATCAAATATAAAACGGAAAAGTTCTCTCAATTTTTTACTCCTTATGGAACAATTCGTTCATCAGTTGTGTTTCCTCTTTCTCAAGTTCTTTTATCTCCTCAAAGATATCCTCGCTCGGCACCGGCGGAACGAATTTATAAAACAGGCGCGTAAACGGCACTTCATAACCGATTTTGTCCTTGCTTCTGTCAAGATAGGCATTGGGGTTATAGGGCAGAACATTCTTTTTCATGTATTCGTCGATGTCCTCATTAAGCGGAATGAGCTCATTGTCGCCTGCACCCTTAACAGGCTGCATTTTGCCTTTTTTCAGAATCGGGTTACCATTTTCGTCACACTGTGCTGTTTCAACGGTCACTTTAGTAAATCCGAAGAAACTCTTGGGGAACACTTTAGATTCTACAGCGAGTCCGTTATCCTCAAAAACTCCCTCAGAGAAGCTCTCATACGCTTTCATAATCAGCGCAATACAGCTGTCGTCCAGATCCACACGCTTGTTGCCGATGTTCTTGCGACGTTTGACAAAGCATTTTGAAGCATCGATGAGTTGCACCTTTCCGCTGCGGTTCATGGGCTTGCCCTTTGAAAGCACCCAAATGTATGTAGAAATGCCGGTGTTGTAGAAAAGGTCTGTGGGCAGCTGGATAATTGCCTCCACCAGGTCGCCGTCAATCACATAGCGGCGAATCTCAGAAGCGCCGCTCCCCGCATCACCGGTAAAGAGCGATGAGCCGTTCTGAATGATAGCCATGCGACCGCTGCCTTCCTTCAGCTTCTTCACGCCGTTTAGCATAAAGAGCATCTGCCCATCGGAAATAGCGGGCAAGCCGGGACCGAATCTGCCGTCAAAGCCGCGCTTTGCTTCTTTCTCTACCTCTGTTTTCTCGCGCTTCCAATCGATTCCAAATGGAGGGTTGGAAATTATATAATCGAATTCATAGCCGGAGAATTTATCGTCGGAAAGTGTATCGCCGTACATCATGCCGGAGGCGTTTCCGCCCTTTATGAGCATATCGGACTTGGCGATAGCGTATGTTTCGGGGTTAAACTCCTGCCCGAAGCAGGTGAGGTCCGCTTCCTCGCTGATATCGTGCAGACGCTCGGACAGACAGCCGAGCATCTGGCTGGTGCCCATTGCCATATCGTAGGCGGTTTTGGTGCAGCCGTTTTCTCGGATATCGTCCTTTTCGGGGGCGATGAGCAGCTCGGTCATCAGATAAATGATATCGCGGCTGGTGAAGTGCGCTCCTGCCTGCTCATCGTAGCTTTCTGAAAACTTGCGGATAAGCTCCTCAAAGATATAGCCCATGTCAGCGGATGTAATCTTATCGGGTGACATGTTCGCCTTTGCGGAGTTAAACTCTTGAATCATGACAAACAGCACGCCGCCCTTGCCCATGGTGTCAACAGTCTTTGCAAACTCAAAGTTCTCGATAATGTCCGCAACGTTTGCGGAAAAGCCCTTGAGATAGTCATCAAAGTTGGCCTCGATGTTATCGGGGTCGGCAAGGAGCTTCGCAAAGTCGAATTTGCTGGTGTTGTAAAACGCATAGCCGGAGG
>CAVJCN010000222.1:3153-4025 GCA_963647945.1 Absicoccus sp.
GCACCGTCCGCAAGCTTTTCGTTTGCGCCGCTTGCATCAAGCTTCTTTTTCATATCGAGCACCGCCTGCTTTGTGGGCGCGAGGGCATCGTCAAAGCGTTTGAGAACCGTAAGAGGCAGTATAACCTTGCCGTATTCATGCGGCTTAAAAAGACCGACAAGATGTGTGGCACTCTCCCAGATGAGGTTTGCCTTTTCCTGAATATTTGTATTGGTCTGCTTCTGCAGCTCGTTAATAGTCATTATGTGTTTCTCCTTATCAGTCGTTTTCGATTACTTCCATCAGGTCGCCTATATCACAATGAAATATCTTGCACAGGCGGAGCATTACTTCCATTGAAACGAGCTTGTCGTTGCTTAGCTTTGACATCATATACGGACTCAACTCTGCCGATTGAGCAAGCTCGCTCTTTTTAATTTTATTGATCTTACACAGTTTCCATAGCTTATCATATGATACCGTCATTGCTGATCCTCCGTCTCCGATATGCGTGACTTTTATGTAACTACAAAAATACAAGTTTAGCATAACATATAAAGCAATTATTTTCAAGATATCCTCGCAATTTGTTGAATTGAAATAGCTTATTGTCGCTCAGAACCGACTTAAGTGCAAAAAATCGGGTGCCGCAGCCGAAGCCACGACACCCTTAAGTTTGTAAATTACGGATTCAGCACCCCGTACCCGAGTATCTGATACTCTCCAATCGGTCTTTTCGAAGTCTGGCAGCTATCGCTGAGGTTGCCTTCAATCGTGTAAACATAGCCGCCCTCAACCTTCCACACAATACCTGTGTGGTCGGAGAGGCCGTCCTGCGGACCGGATTCTCCATTCGGGCTGTCCCAGTCATAGAAGATAATCATACCCGGAGC
>CAVJCN010000223.1:0-817 GCA_963647945.1 Absicoccus sp.
CTGTAAGCATAGCATTCCTATGATGTGCATTCCAGAGTACCTAAATCTGCTTATCTGAAGAAAAAGGAAGCTCTTCAAAGCCAAATACGGTCATGGCCGGATGAAGTGCCTCAGGGAGGATTGGGAGTTCATTGGTCGGTTCTTTGAGGTAAAATCGATATGAGCTTCCAGCTTTGAGTTTATATCGTCCATCCAGCACACGCTGTATGCGGCTTCCATCCTCCAGTTCCAGAACAATGACGTGGTGCCTTCTGGGAATATTGGTCTGCTCTTGGATGAGCAGACCCTCGAGGCACTCGTACTGCTGCTTGCTCACCTGTCGGTAGAAGGAATACACCTTCACGCCGCCCGTAATCGCTACACCAGCGGACAGAATAAGCAGCTTATGGTCATGTGAGATCATGGCAAAGATGACTCCCAAAACCGTGATCGACAGAATCGAGAATATTAGCTTGGCAAAACGAATAGCGATGGGGATTGGCATTTTCATGGAATGCTCCTTTCTCTGCCGATATGGCAGGACAAAATGATGGCCGGAAAGATTCTCTCCTTTCCGGCCCGTGATGCTATGCGTGTTCCAGAATGACCTGGCGTGTCAAATACAAGTTCGCGGTCGCTACCAGCACATCCTGCCTATGATTTGAAAGGCTGCATGCGTTGTTTAGCCGCGCCTGGTTGTCAGATTCTTCCGTATAAATGGCGGAAATCACTTTGTCGGCCGAACTGACATCTCGAACATCGTTTTCAAAGCATCGTACCAACTCAGGGACGCTCAGCGGCGTCTGGGTAACCAACTTCATGATCCGCTGTTCCGCTT
>CAVJCN010000223.1:866-4022 GCA_963647945.1 Absicoccus sp.
GCTTAGCGGCGTCTGGGTAACCAACTTCATGATTCGCTGTTCCGCTTCTGTACCCTTATCTGGCTGCAGGAGGTAGACGGCCTCAAAGAAGTTGACTTTACCTTGCTTGAGCAGCTTTGCGATATTCAGCAAGCGCCGTGTACCCTGCACACCTCGCAGCGGTATCACATAGGTATCATAAAGCATGTTGTAGAGCGCATCCGCGCCAGTATATCCAACACCTTTGATGATGAGCTTCCGCTTTACGAGCATCTCGAGTGCCTTCTCAAATCCGGAGGGATCCAATTTCACTTCCACCATCTTTTCAAAATATTTCTTGCGGAGCTCATCGTGCGTCAGGACATCCCACAGCAGCATACTCCAGATACTGAACTCCGGAATAGAAACTGGCTGGAGCTTCCCAAGCCGCATAATATAAGGCATATCTTTGCCGTCTTCATTGCGAATCTGATAACTGCCAGCGGCAGCATAGAATGTCATCATAATGCTCTCCTCCTCAGCCATTCTGTTCTTTCTTACGAAGATACGAGACGAAGAACAACAACTCAATACAGAATTTCCAATAATGCTGGCTCGTTACGGAGCTTGCTGCGAGCACGCGAGATCCATGCGTTGACGTTATTTACGCTCGTATCATAGTGTTTTGCGATCTCCGTGGCCTCGTAGCCCTTCAGCTTCAGCTCGATGGCTTCCACACCTTTTCGAGCAACGCCATTGTATTTCTCCTTACAGGCAGCAAGCGCAGACATAGCGGTGGCATCCGTTACGGTCTCATCAAAGTCAACTGAAGTGCAAGTCAGCATATCGAGAAGGGAGGCATTTTCGTCTTCGCTGATCTCTACACTTCTTTCCAGCCGGTAGTTCATTGCGCGGCAGTGATCTACGATGGCATTGTAGATGTACCGGCAGGCAAAAGGCGCAAACGCTCCCATATCCGGCTGATACTTCAGCGCCGCTCTGCAGATAGCCTCGCAACCAATGGCGTAAAAGTCGTCATAGGTCAGGAGCGGACGGTTCGGAATGGAAATGCGCGTGCGGATGACCCAGTTGACCAGATCCAAATTCTCCAGCACCAGGGCGTCTTGATAATCAGTCATGTCGAGCACCTCCTTTATGCGACACAGTTGTTTCTGACAAGTACTTCATTGCAGAGCCGGATCAGTTCGCGGCATCGATAGTCACTGCACATGCCGATGTGAGCGTCATGCAGGCTAAGCCCGAATGAATCCGCGAACCAGCGATAAGCCTCCTCACGAGTCATGATCCCGTTCTTCCAGATAAGGTCGAACTTTCGATGCGCCTGAATACGGAGATTCCGGAGATCCCCATTCGCCGGCACACCCATTGGTTTGTCAGTATTCGGGTGTGCCGCAACATAGGTGTTGCAGGCGGGATAGTTGTGACATACATAGAGCTTTCGGTCAGATTTCGCATCATGATAGAATTCGGATGCAGGTCTCAGAATCATGGCCGCCCCGCAATGCGGACAGCGAAAGGATCTACTGCGCTGGGCTCGGGTCTTTCTTTTTTTCAAAATGGTCATCTCCTTTTTTGTGTTCTACTAGAGTTCACTCAAAAAACAGGGGGGGTACCCCCCGTCGCTTTGAAAAGAAATTTGTAAACTTTTTGTGAACGGATGTAAAAAGAGCTATTGCACGCAAAATGCAATAGCTCTTGAAGAGAAATATAGAGTTTTGTAGTATGGACGTGTAGAATTTGACATGTTGCCCGCAGTATGCTATAATGTATCAAAATTAAATTAGTTGCATATAGTTAAGACGAAGGAGGGAGAACAATGGACTATAGAGAGCTATGTGTAGAACTGTTTGGCACTGATGATGAGGCCACACTTCGCAAGATCGCTGCAGAATATAGGAAGAAGAACACTCGCAATGCCGGCCGAAAACGCAAAATAGCCGACGATGATATCCGCAAAATGAGGACTATGCGCAATGCCGGAACATCCATGCAGGAACTGGCAAGGACATTTGGACTCTCTCGTCAAACGGTTGAGCGATACCTAAACACGGCCGCAGGCGATGGCTGCACAATGCGCATCACTTATATGTTCAGAAGGCAGCCCTGTACTGTCATTGATGTAGACTTTCTTAACCAAAAGGTGGTCATCCAGAACAGAACGGATGACATTCTGCACCGTGCATTCGGTGCGCTAGAACACCCAACCTGGAATGACTTCGAAAGTTTCTTACGGGATCGCTGCTTTCCTCAGACACGTGGCAATTGCAAGGAATTGCTTCAAGAAATGGAACTAACGGATTACGATCCATTACAAATCGTGGAGAAGACGAAGGGGCGTTTAGCTGATGACGAAATGTGGTTGAAGCTTCGCTATTTGCCTAAGAAGAAGGAGGTCGCTTATGCAGGTCATTGATTTTACGAGTGAGGATAGAATTAAAAATGAAGGCCATACTTCAAAGGGCGACCAACCAAAATGGAAACAGTCGGGCAATTGGTATAAAGCAGACCATATGGGATACGAGGCACTTTCTGAAATTATCGTTTCACGCTTGCTCGCATGGTCAAATGCGGATGATTTCGTAATTTATCAGCCGGTGCTTATTCGCTATAACGATAAGGTGCTACCGGGGTGCTCCAGCCGAGATTTCATGCGCAAGGGCGAAATGCTGATTCCATTTGAACGGCTCCATCGTGCCTATGAAGGTCGCGGGCTTGCTCAAGCGCTCACACAGTTTAGCTCCCCGTCGGATCGAATTGTTTACACGGTTGATTTTGTTGAACGTGTTACGAATTTGGCTGGTGTTGGAGCATATCTTACCGCTATTCTTGAATTGGACTGCCTGACGCTCAATGAGGATCGACACACAAACAATCTTGCCGTATTGCGGAATGAAGAAACCAAGACATTTCGTCTTTGCCCTATTTTTGATAATGGGCTCTCTCTTCTTTCGGATTTGAATGACTACCCTCTTACCGATGATCTATATACCTGTATTGAGCGAGTACAAGCGAAACCTTTCGATTCGGATCATGTGGAGCAAGTTACGGCGGCTGAGCAACTCTTTGGAAGACAGCTCACCTTTCGCATATCGCATGAAGAACTGAGGGCAGAACTGAATTTGCTATCTGAAGCCTATTCTCCAGATATACTCCAAAGAGCGGAGCGTGTACTACTTG
>CAVJCN010000224.1:0-4004 GCA_963647945.1 Absicoccus sp.
AATGGCTTGCAAACGGCATGAGTCTCGGAAATGCAGCCGCATTTATGATTACCGGGCCTGCCACAAAAATCACCAATCTCGGCGCACTGAAAAGTGTATTGGGAATTAAGCGGTTCTGCCTGTATCTTCTGTTTGTAATGGGATTTGCATTTGTGACAGGTTTGATCGTCAACCTTTTGTAAAAATTTGCATTATCTCTTATATCACTTTGTTAAGAATAGCTGCATTAGCTGCGTACTAATTTTTGCTTTTTCATTGCCCATCATGTTCCAAAGCCAGTCGCCAGACGCAGAGCTTATATGTAATATGGAAAGCGATGAACACAATGCGAAACCATTCATTATGGATACGATGCCCTGTTTGCCATCGTAAGTCCAGGACAAAAGTCTACGAAGATACAATCTTATTGAATTTTCCACTGTTCTGTCCGAAATGCGGACATGAAACACTTATCAATGTTGTAAAACTGAAAATGGTAGTGCTAAGTCCAGAGCCAGACGCATAAAAGCGGAGAGCCTGCTTCCCATTCACGGGGAGCAGGCTCTTTTTCTATGTAGTCATTTGATTTGAGTAGCTTTATCAGATCGAATTACTGACAGGACAGATTCAATAACGGGAATCAGTGCGGCAGCTTCTTCCTCGCTGCATTCTGCCACCAGTAGGCGCAGACGGCGTATCACCGCACTGTCCTGAAGCAGTTCTGGGTAAAAAATCTCTCTGGAATCCATTTTGAGAACACGAACCAGCGGGTACAAAACCTCCATCTTGGGATTGCCCTTGTAGTTTTCGATGTTCAGAACGGTACGCACATCAATATCAGCCGCGTCAGCTACTTGGCTTTGCGTTAAATCCAATTCACCACGCGCACGCTTTACGGCATCGCCCAGCGGTTTTGAGTACAGTCGCATTACAGTTCACCTCAAAACAATTCTACAATACACCCTCTTTTCATATAATTCGACACAATACACCTCTTATATGTATTGTAATTCACATTTACAATGAACGAGAAAGTAATCACTCATCTTAATCTTTATATTTTTGACAACACAAAAATGAATTTCGATGTTGCATAGCCAGACAAAGCACTCTGCAAAGTGTATTGCAGTACATCTCATTTAAAAAATCCTCTGATTTTTTCGAGAAAATTGGCATTTCTCTTTTCCAATTCGTATTAGACAGTAACCGGACAAAAAACACCCCTTTTCCACCAACGCCATGCGCGGAAAGGGGGTGTGGACTATGCAGTGGTCTGATAAAGACATTTCCCGTATTGAAGGCAAGTTCGATAGCTTCTGCAAAACTGTCCTTCGGAATTTCGCAAGGGATTGGTACAGAGCCAAACAAAGGCATCATGCAACGGAAGTTTTGTTTTCGGAACTGCCGGACGGCCATCTATTAGAGCCGATACATAACGACCCAATCTGTCCGCTGGAACAATATCTGTTCGATGATTTAGAATTACCGATAAACATAAACAACGATGCACTGGCACAGGCGTTGCGCCAGCTTTCAAGACGAAAGCGGCAAATCATTCTGCTTGCCTATTTCTGCGATTGGACTGACCAGCAGATTGGCGAACGGTTTCATGTTGTGCGAAGTACGATACAATCAGCCAGAACCAAAGCACTGAAAGAAATGAGGGAATTACTTGAAAAACAATCAGAAACATAACCGAGCGGTCATCCGCCGTGTGCCGTTGGCTACCATCGCAAAGGCGAAAAATGGTGATAATACAGCGCTTGAGAAGATACTGCGACATTATCAGGGGTATATGCTGAAACTCAGCCAGTTTGAACTGTACGATGCCAGCGGCACGGTCTATACCTGCCTCGATGAAGAACTGTACCAAGAACTTCAACTCAAACTGGTGAAAGCCATTCTTGACCGTTTTGAACTGCAATAACCTTGCCGATCCTTCACAGGGGATAACAGCTTGTTGTCCTCTGTGAAAGGCTGGCAAGGGCTATCTCAGCCTTTCCGCCTTTGTACCTTGAAAACCGAATGAGCGTCCGTATTAGATACTGCACAGGGGAAGTAGGCCACGACCTCCAGAGAGGAGGTTTCGGAGCGAGCGTGCCAATGTGTCGAATACGGTGTCCTGTCACAACAGGCAGTCCATCAGGAACAGGATACGGGTACAAACGCCGACAATAGAAAAAATAGCGGAGCCGCTGTGCAGACACGGCGGCTCCACTTGATTGATAGGAGTATCGATATGTCATTATCAGAACAACGCCAGAGAGATAATAAACTGGCGAAAGAGGTCATAGAGTGCCGGGATATTCTGTACTCTGTGCCGGAAGCAGCAAAGCTGCTCCATGTAAACAAAAATATGGTCTATGACCTGATCCGCTGTGGCTATCTCCGCTCCATCAAGCTGGGAAGCCGCAAAGTCAGCCGCAAGGCCCTGCTGGACTTTGTAGAGCAATTTGAGGGACAGACCGTAGAACTGCCGGGTGTACGGTCAGAGTAAAAATGCGAAAAAGTTCAAAAACCACAGCTTGAACCATTGGTATTTCCATGTTATATTATAAGTGAGGTAGGATGTGAAGTGATGTCCGATTTAGATTTTGAGCGCAAGCACGCCGAGGATTTGCAACGGCTGCGCGGTTTTCGCCTGCTGGATGATGATTTTATGAACAAGGTGTTTGAGGACAAAGCCTGTGCCGAGTTCCTGCTCCAAATCATCTTGCAGCGCACCGATTTGCGCGTACAGCGCGTACACGGTCAGCACGATATTAAGAATTTGCAGGGGCGCTCCGTGCGGCTGGATATTCTGGCTGTCGATGAAGCAGACCGCGTCTACAATATCGAGATCCAGCGCAGCGATAAAGGCGCTGGTGTCAAGCGTGCCCGATATAACAGCAGTCTGATTGACGCCAATGTGACCGAACCCGGCGATGAATATGAGAAACTGAACGAAACCTATGTTATTTTCATCACAGAGCATGATGTGCTGGGTGACGGCCACCCAATCTATCATATTGACCGAACGGTTCGGGAAACCGGCGCATTGTTTGGGGACGAATCGCATATCCTATATGTGAATGCCCAGATCAAAGACGATACGGCTCTTGGGCAGCTGATGCACGATTTTTCCTGCACCAGTGCCGAAGAGATGCACTATCAAATTTTGGCGGACAGAGTTCGCTATTTCAAAGAAGATACGGAAGGAGTTGCGACTATGTGCAAGGCTATGGAAGATATGAGAAAAAGTGAACGCATTGAAATTGCCCTTCGGATGTTAAAGGCGGGCAAATATGCCTATGAAGATATTGCGGATATTCTGCAAATGACCGTTGATGAAGTCAAGGCTCTGGACGAGAGCAAGCCTGCCTGATGTGATTTTTTGCGAAATGCTCCTGCACCCTCTATAATTTCCGCAGGAGGTGCATGAGCATGAAAGCAATGAATGAGCAGACCAGCGCTGCAGTAGAGGAAGTCCGTCAGACCAACTGTGAGTTTCTGACGGTTCAGCAGGTGGCGAAGATTTTGAAGGTCAACAAGAACACGGTGTATGACCTTATCAGTGCCAAATTGCTGCGGGCGGTCAAGCTGGGCAGTACCAAAGTGGCGACCATCGCTGTAGAGGACTTCATCCGCGAGATGGATGCCGGACTGATTGAGTACGACACGGTTACGAAGAAAGCCACGCGGCACCGCGCAAAAGCCAAATCAGCGGCAAGTCAGAATAAGTAAGCATTTCGCTTATGAAACCTGACTCGGTACTGAATTTGCAGAGCGTGTTTTTTGTGGGCAAAGCGTGGACAAAAAACTTTTCGATTACAATAAAGGACATATATAGCTTGATAGTTACACTGAGGTAAACCCGTCACCGGACGAGGCTCGTCACGGCAAGGCATTGAAGGGTCTTCTGGAGCGTTACTTCAATAAGTAAGAAAGTCCGTATATCCACGCTGGAATACGCCTTGGTAATGGCGAAAAGCCAGTAAAACCAACGGTTTCCGGCACAAAAGATACGCAGTAACAGAAATGCGGTT